>JAHIQT010000114.1 GCA_018903255.1 Bacillota bacterium
AAACGCCGCTAGCGTCTCCTGTTTCTTAAGATCGATATGGATGTCACGAATGACAGACATATCGATTTTCATGTAATTTGGCTTAAGCTGGAGCAGGGAACTAATATTTGCGTGTCCACTCCCGACATCATCCAAAGCAGTGCAATAGCCTTTACTCTTGTAATAATCAAGAATTCGATTTAAATGCTTGAAATCTTCCACCTTCTCAGTCTCAACCACTTCAAAAACCACTTGATCTGCCTTTATGTTTACTTCACTTAAAACCTTTACTGTGCTTTGTAAGCATAAAGAAGGTTCGTAAATAGCCGTAGGAATAAAGTTAATGAAAAGTTTCTTTTTGATGCCACACTTAGAAGCTGCCCGAATAGAAGCTTCCCGACAAACACGATCCAGATAAAACAGTAGATCCATGGCCTTTGCTGTTGCGAATAATTCCTCAGGATTCATAATGGTACCATCTCTCAAAACGCCTCGGCTCAATGCCTCATATCCATATATTTCTCCTTTTTTAACATCAATAATCGGTTGAAAAAGGGTTTTTATTCGCGTTTCACTGATGATCGCAGCCACTTCTTTGCCATGATAGAGTATTACCCATTCCGATAAACTTCGATAATTCTTTAATGCTGAAAATTTAAGCCCTTCGCCACTTTGCAAGGGTAAAATTCTTACATTTTTTTGCTCCACAGAATTAAAAACAGAACAACTCAAAAAAGAAATAAAATTTTCAAGCTCCACCTGTCTAATTAAGTATCCCTCATCTATGGCTATAAAACGATAATTATTTTCTTTCATGCTATTTTCAAACAATTCAATATGATGATGTGTTGGAATACTCACATAAACATCCGAATATGGAAAAATAATATCCGGTAATTTTTCACATCTACAGCAATTCATAAGGTTCTCCTTTTATATATAAGCATTGATATCTCGATTTCTTATATGATCCATGCTTTCTTCGGGGCATGTCGATGGCTCGCTTCGTTTGTCACATGACAAGGGGACGTTTTGTTCATCATTTCAACTCACTTCTTAGATTTTTACACATCAGCAAATTCTTCTTGACTTATGTTTGCATTGATATATAATAGCACTACCGACCGAATAGTCTGTAGTGCTATTATCATTCCTCGATGAAAGGAGGTTTCTGAAAACCAGCCACTATTAATTTATCGTCTGTCGCACTGTATCGCTCATTCCGTGTCAGTGGCAATTCCAGACAACAGCATTTTAATCGCATTGATATGCAAGGCCGCATATTCATCACCGCTTAAATGAGGCATCGTCAAGCAGAGTTGGGTGGCGCCAGATAACATGGCCATGACGGCAAAACTCAAGGACTCAACATCGTCTCCTGTTAAAGATTGTTGATGGACGCCGCTCTTCACGATCTCTTTAATCGCATTCGATATTACCTCATAGATCGCCATTATCACCGGTAAAACCTCAGAGTCATCGGTGAGGGTATTGGCGAATTCTAAGGCTGAACTCAGCAAAGGGTTTTCGCAATCTCTGCCGTAGTGATCTGCTAGAGCGATCAACTGTTCAGTTGGCGACATCGATTGAAATTCTGGATTAAGCCAGCGGTTGGTCAGTTGGGTAACGTGAAGGTCGAGAAGCTGAAGATAAATATCTTCTTTGTTTTTAAAATGATGATAGATATTACCTTTACTCATCGATGTTAATTGACATAAGTCGTCCATTGTGGCTTTATCATAACCTTTGTCGATGAATAACGAACGCGCATGGGATAAAATAAATGCTTTAGCTTCATTGGCTGGTAATCTGTTTCTTGACACGATGCCCTCCGTGGGAACCCGATCTGGGGATCCATTCTCTTCATAATTTGATAAATTTAATCAAAGACAATTATAACAGAAAGTCTAACGAATATACACTCACCAAAGAAAGGAAGATCTTAATGAAAGAATTATTTCAAAACAAGGTATTTAGAATTATTATGACCACCGATGCAATCCAACAGCTATGCATCTGGATCCGAAATATGGCGGTACTATTCTTTATCATTGAAAAAACCAATGCCGATCCAATTGCGATTTCATTGATTACAATTTTTGAATATCTGCCCATATTTGTTTTCTCATATCTGGGTGGTACCCTCGCCGATAAATGGAATCCCAAGCGAGCCATGATTGCCGGGGACTTCTTAAGCAGTATTTCGGTTGTCGTTATTCTTTTACTCATCAATCAAGGTTTGTGGCAAACAGTTTTTGCCGCCACCCTCGTCTCTGCAATGGCAAGTCAATTTTCAGCCCCTTCGTCAGTTATCATGTTTAAACGAAATATTGATGAACAGCTTATCACCCCGGCGATATCACTATCTCAAGGGCTGCAATCTCTCTATCTTATCATTGGACCAATTATTGGCACATTGCTCTATAACGGCCTCGGTATTACCTTTTCGCTGACAGTCATCGCCATGCTGTTTTTATGCTCCGCGCTGATACAATTCTTATTGCCCGCCAGCCCTAGGCAAACTGATTATATTAAACCAAATCTGTTAGCTCAAATGAAGGAAGGCTTGGTCTATATCCGTAATGATAAAGGATTGACGGTACTTTGTTCAGTGTTAGGCTTGTTTGGTTTTGCCCAAGGGCTGATTCAACCGCTAACCATTTTTATTCTGACCGATAGACTACGCATCGAAACTGAAAGTCTTCAATGGTTCTATTCGCTGTCCGGTGTGGGACTTCTTATTGGCGCAATTATCTCCATGTCAATCGTCAGCAAACATAAAACCAGAACGATCTTATTTTTGGGGATGATCGCTTTTGCTGCTGTCACAATCGCCGAAGCACTATCAACCGTGGTGATTCTTACCGCG
>JAHIQT010000115.1 GCA_018903255.1 Bacillota bacterium
GTTTTTGACTTCGCTTAGCTCAACCTTCATGCCGGCGACATCGTTTTTGACTTCGCTTAGCTCAACCTTCATGCCGGCGACATCGTTTTTGACTTCGCTTAGCTCAACCTTCATGCCGGCGACATCGTTTTTGACTTCGCCGAGTTCTGACTTAACACCATTTAAACCGGTTTCCAATTGACCCAGTTTTTCCAGGACAATCTGTTGAAATGCATCATTTGTCATGTCTTTACCTACCTTTCATTAAAAACAATCGTCGTTCAAAATTACTTTATTGCAAGTATTATACACCATTTCAAGGCCGAATAGAATCTATTTTTAGAGATTAATTCGGGTTAAAAAATATTTCCTCTAACCCTAAGCAGTTCACCGTCCACTAAAGAATACCTGCCGTTGCTGGTTAAGGCAACGAGTCCTTCTAACTCTATGATGGCGAGTTGCTCGATCAGCAACACCTGATTGATTCCCGTCAGTGCTTCAAGCTGTTGGATGGTTTTTTCCGAGTCCAGTAAAACCGCTATCACCTTTGCTTCTTCAGCTGTAAATTTTCTATTGGATAGATGCTGTTCCGGATTAATTAGGGCATCCGGGTCTTTAACGGTCACTTTATTTGTTGCGATGCCAACTGCTTCTGCCATTAGCTTAGAATAATCCAGTTGCTCTGCTTTCAGATACAGTACCGCGCCGTTTTCAAGCAATTGATTCGTTCCCTGACCACTCATGCAATAAATTTCATGCGGTGGTGCCAGGATGACTCGGTTCAACGCTTTAGCAAACTGGGCAGTGGTCAAGGCGCCGCTGTTTCCTCCGGCTTCGACCACCAGCAGTTTCTGGCTCCAGCTGGCAATCAGCCCATTTCTCTGGAGAAAATGTTCCGGTCTTGGTTTCGTCCCCGGCAGATATTTAGAAATCACTACTCCGTTTTCAATAATGGCAGCCTGCAGCTCCCGATGTTCTTTGGGGTAAAAAATATCCAGGCCATTTCCTAAAAACGCCATCGTGTAACCGCCCGCCGTAAGACAAGCGGTGTGGGCATAGCTATCAATGCCTTTTGCCAGACCACTGATCACCGGGATGTTTTGACGCGCCAAATAGTCGGCTGCTTCTATTGCCACCTGCTTGCCATAAAGAGAACACCGTCTGGCGCCGACAATCCCTACTCCAGTGCTGTTGTTGCGAAGTGTACCGATATAAAAAAGGACGATCGGTGCTTCCGGCCAGGCCTTTGCCAGTTCCGGATAGCGGGGATCGTGATAGATCAGCAGCTTGATTTTTTTCTTTTCTAACTGATCCAGAACTGAAAAAGCCCCATCCAGAGAACGGGCTTGGCGAATTGATCGAGCCAAAAAAGAACCAATTCCGGGAATAACTAATAGTTCTTCTTCGGATGCCGAATAAATATGATTGGGAGTTTTAAAGTGCGCCAATAGTCTTTTCTGGGTGATCGGTCCGATACCCTTTAAGCTGGTTAACCAGATCCAGTATTCCATTTTACTCCTTACAGAACCGTCAACCCGGCCCGATCCTTTTCTAAATCCCTGGCCATTATCGCCAAGGCCACATCCTTTTTGCGAATTTTTGCTGATCCGTCCATGTCGGCAAAGGTTCTGGCCACCTTGAGATACTTGTGATAGGCTCTGGCGCTGTACTGGTATCGCTGATAAGCCATCATCAACAGCTTTTTTCCTTCATCTTCCAGAATGCAGTGTTCTTTAATCAGTTGATTGCCCATCTGGGCGTTGCAATTGATTTCTTTTATATTAATAAACCGCTGTCGCTGTATTGCTCGGGCGGCTTCGACTCGTTGTCTCAGATTTTTAGAAGTGGCGCCCTGGTAGTCATTGGATAAGTCGATAAAATCAACCGGTCGCACGTACTTCTGAATATCCACCCGATCCATAATTGGCCCAGATATCTTCTGGCGGTATTTGATCACTTCATAATCGGTACATTTGCAGCGATCGGTGCCATAGTAACCGCAAGAACAAGGGTTCATGGCGGCCACCAGCATAAAGCTGGCCGGGTAGGTATTGGTATACTTGACCCGCGAGATGGTCACCCGCTGATCCTCCATCGGCTGTCTCAGGGATTCGAGGGTATTTTTGCCAAACTCGGCAATTTCATCCAAAAATAATACCCCATTATGGGCTAAAGAAATCTCACCCGGGGTGGCATCCTTACCGCCACCAATTAGAGAGTTGGTGGACGCATTATGGTGTGGTGAACGAAAGGGTCGGTTTTTTATCAGCCCACCCTGTTCTTTTAAAATACCCGCAACACTATAAATCTTTGTCACTTCCAGGGCTTCTTCTTCCGTCATACTCGGTAGAATACTCGGTATCCGTTTGGCTATCATTGACTTTCCGCAACCAGGGGAACCAATCATCAGTAAATTATGACCACCGGCGGCAGCCACCACAATATACTCGATCAAGCCATCCTGCCCCTGAACATCACAAAAATCAACGCCACTAATAATCTCCCGATCCTTTGAGAGAGCAATTTTTTCATTGTTCTGGTAGGGTTTTTTGTCTTCCAAAAAATCCGCCACATCCTTTAGTGCTTCAAAACCGTAAACCTTTACCCCGGTGACAAGCGATGCCTCTTGCAGATTATTTAAGGGAACAATAACATTTTTCACACCAGCATTGCGGGCGGCAATTACCATCGGCAAGATTCCTGAGCAGGCTCGCAGTCGCGAATTTAATGATAGTTCACCAATGATCCCGAAACTTTCTTTTTTCACTCGCACCAGCTGACCGGTTTCAATCAGAATGCCGAGGGCGATCGCTAAATCAAAATGCGATCCGCCTTTTTTGAGATCACTGGGAGCCAGGTTAATCACGACCTTTTTCTGGGGAAACTTATACTGACTGTCGTTAATGGCCGCTTCAACTCTTTCTCGGGCTTCTTTGACAGCGGTATCACCCAAACCGACAATAGCGATCAGTGGCTGACCGGTAATCGTTTTTACCTCAACATCCACCAGATAGGCCTCAACCCCTGAAATCGCAAAACTGTTTACAATTGATGCCATAATTCCTCCTGAACGCCGGTCAATCTTTTATCGACATTTTATAAATCGCCACTTCGCTAACAGAAATAAACGCGCCGATTTCCCGCATGGTGTAGTTTTCTCTGACTGCCATCTTGATAAAATTCTTTTTAAAAACACTTAGAGCCCGTTTGCGAGAACCAGCTTTAATGGCCTGATATATCGCTTCATCGCCGGTGACCACTTGTAAGAGTGTCTCCAGGCTTTGCTGACTTTTTTTTTGCTGCCGATCTTTGTCTGATTCAATCAGGCAACTTATCTCGACCGGCTTTTTTGCGATTTCATTTCGCGGTAATGTTTCAAAATCCGCTGGGACTTCGCGTTTATCGGCATCCATAAATTCACAATAGGCCGGAATCGCTTTGCTGCGATCTTCGCAAAATATATCCAACACAAAGTTAATGTTCACTAGGCTAAGGGCATTGTTTTTCCGATAGTATTGATCACTGCTCCAGTGATAGTCACATACGCGGCCGCAAATTTTTGCGACTACCGGATTTTGATGCACGTAGCGAAGTAATGACAGCAGATAACGATCGTCCCCGACATGGTAGCCTTTATAACGATTTTCAAAAACATGGCCGGTACGATTATTTTTCTGATTATAATAACGGCTGAAATGTGAGTTGATCCGATGCATAATATCTCTAATTGAAACGTCATATCGTTTGAAAATCAAGTGATAATGATTGCCCATGATGACAAAACCATAGCACTCAAACCCCATGATGATTTGAACCTCACGGATCAGTTCAAGAAAATACTGCTTATCATCATTACGGTTAAAAATATACTCCCGATTATTTCCCCGTTGGATCAAATGATAGATCCCACCGCTATATTCTAACATTGGTTTTCTACCCAAACAACCACCCCCCATTTAGTAATATTTTACCAAAATTTGGAAGCGTTTGCAATTAGCGGTTGAAATAAATTGGACATCGTTGTTAATGGAAGATTCAAAGAGACACTGCCTGAGAAAGCTCCGAAAAAGTCGGCTTTGAAAAATAATATGAATTATTTATAAAGCTACTTGCAAAATCATTTGATTCTCGCAAGAAAAAGCATATTAATTGCCCTTTTAGGCATAATCAGATCAATGCATTTGACATATTCTGCAAGCTGAGTTAGTAATATTTCACGTTTTCTTATATCCTTTAGTTTTTCGGAGGTTTCACAGGCACCGTATGTTGCAAAAATATGGTTTTCCTTCAAAATAGGAGCCATCAATACAAAGAGAGTGCTCAAGAGAGCCGCTTCTTTGTTGCAAAAATCTGTTTTCAGCCAAACTTTACATTATTTTCTTCCAAACCATCGTTTGGGTGAAAGACTTTTGAATCTGGCTGCTTAGAAAGTGGGTTTTTGACACTCAAACCATAATTAATGTATGAATGTTCCCGTTAACATAAAAAAAATAGAAAATCAATCCCGTATTATTCACAAAAACATAATAAAACCCGTCAAAGCCCATGAAACCGTAGCTTTCAGCGATTTTTCAATTTCACCCATTGGGTGAGAACAAAAAAATAGAAAAGAACCCCAATTTCTGATAAAATTTAATTGCAAAA
>JAHIQT010000116.1 GCA_018903255.1 Bacillota bacterium
CACGCTCAAGTCGATCGGCTTAAAAAATGTCGATGCTGTTGTTGTTTCGATCACCTCTGATATTAATAGTAGTATCATGGGAATTGTCAATGCTCAGGAGCTGGGTATCAGCGAGATCTATGGCAAAGCCAATAATGCTCAGCATGAAAAGGTATTGCTAAAACTCGGGGTAAAGAAAGTCTTTTCTCCGGAGCGCGATATGGGTGAGCGGGTTGCACATAACCTTTTTTCAGGCGATTTTATCGATATTTTAGAGCTCGATACCAATCACTCGATTGTCGAAGTCGAGTCGCTTCATGCCTGGGAAGGCAAAACCCTCGATCAATTGAATCTTAGAGAAAAGTATGGCTTAAATGTGATTGCCATTCGCACCCTCGATGTTTTGAATGCTTCACCCTTAGCTAGTGATATCCTTCATAATAAAGATAAACTGATTGTCATGGGCGAAAACCGCTCGATTAATGAGATCAATAAGCTATCCCGAAAAGATCATTAGTGATGTTTTTAGAAATCAGCTCAAAAAATAATGATCAAATCAAATATTTGCGCAAACTCAGTAGTAAGTCTTTCAGGGATGGGCAAGCTGCCTTTGTAATCGAGGGAAGCAAGCTTTTTTTAGAGGCATACAAAAAGCAATTGCGCTTTAAACAGGTCTTTGTAACAAAAGAATGGTTAGCAATTAATCCGGATTTGGTCAGCCAGTATCTAATGGTGTTAGCTGGGAATGGTGTCAGTATCGCGGTTGTTGAGATGTCAATTTTGTCATCTGTTTCCAGTTTACAAAAACCGGAAGGGATCATCTGTGTACTCGACAAAATAAAGCTCCAACCAGGAGCATTCAAACGATATGTGATTCTCGAGGATGTTCAGGATCCTTACAATGTTGGTACGATCATCCGAACGGCTGATGCGGCAGGCTTTGACTGTGTCATCACATCAGTCAAAACGGCCGATATTTATAACGAGAAGGTGCTACGCGGCTCAATGGGTTCGGTCTTTCACCTGCCAATTTATCAGGTTGAGTCATTGTTTGACTATGTCCGACACTTAAAAAGTCAGTCGGTTACGATCATTGGCACCGCCTTGACGGGCAGCTGCTTATGGGAACGCAAACCCTTGAGCGAACCATTTGCGATTGTGATGGGCAATGAGTCTCAGGGGATGTCGGATGAAATGTCTAAGTGCTGTGACGTTTTACTCAAAATTCCCATTTTTGGTCAGGCTGAATCGCTAAATGTGGCAACCGCAGCCGGGATTATTATGTATGACCTGGTTAGAGATTTTAAATAAGTTAGTTTTCCTGAAAAATCACACAGTAAAATCACACAGCGAAATGATTACACAATTATAATAATAACAATTAAATAGATTATCAACAATGATAGAGCCAGTAAATAAATTTTAAATTTTACAGAGAAAAAATCCCAGGCTGAGAGATTTTGTATTTAGATTTATTGAAATTCCCTCTGGAGTTTTAGATGTGAACGCCATCCCAGTTTTGATGGCCGCTAGCTTCTAACGTTAATTGCGTTAAAATTTTTGAGTGAATACATAAAGTATTAATTTAAGGTGGTACCGCGGAATTATTTCGTCCTTTATTATAAGGACGATTTTTTTATTGAATCATTTAATTTAGGAATTTATTTCAGTAGTTTAACATGATAAAAAAGGAGAGAAGTAATGGAACTAGAACTTAAACAAATAAAAGATCGCTGTTTGGCTGATCTAAATCAAGTTGCAGAATTAAAGACACTCGATAATGTCAGAATAAAGTACCTGGGCAAAAAAGGCGAGTTAACGATCGCCCTCAAGGGGATGGGTAAACTATCCAATGAGGAACGTCCGATTATTGGAAAATTAGCCAATGAAATTCGCGAAGAAATCGAGACTAATATTTTAGCCCAGAAGCTCTTGCTTGAACAAAAAGAAATTGAAGCTCAGATTAAAGAAGAAGGCATTGATGTATCGCTGCCGGGCAAAAAGCACCAGGCTGGAAATCTACATCCACTCACCACAACCGTCAACGAATTAAAAGAAATCTTTTTGGGAATGGGATTTTCGATTGCCGAAGGTCCCGAAATTGAATGGGCTAAATATAATTTTGACTATTTAAATGTTCCCCAGGATCACTCTGCCAGAGACTTGCAGGATACCTTTTATTACCAGGACGATATTGTTCTGAGAACCCAGACCTCCCCGGTGCAGGTGCGGGTCATGCAGGACCAGAAACCGCCACTGCGGATTATTTCGCCAGGACGGGTCTATCGATTTGACGAAATCGATGCTACCCATTCGCCGGTTTTTCATCAAATGGAAGGCCTGGTGATTGACAAGGGCATTACCATGAGCGATCTCAAAGGAACCTTGGATTTATTCGCCAAAAAACTATTTGGTGAACAGACCAAAACAAAATTCAGACCACACCAGTTTTATTTTACCGAGCCAAGTGCGGAAATGGATGTGACCTGCTTTAAGTGTGGCGGGATTGGCTGTAAGGTCTGTAGTAACACCGGCTGGATTGAAATCCTTGGTTGTGGCATGGTTCACCCCAACGTCTTGCGATTCTGTGGGATTGATCCCGATGAATATAGTGGCTTTGCCTTTGGGATGGGACTCGATCGGATTACCATGATCAAGTATGGCATCAATGATCTGCGGTTATTATTTGAGAATGACTTGCGTTTTTTAGCGCAATTTAAATAGGAGGAAGCAAAGTATGCTCGTTTCACTAAATTGGTTAAAAGAATTTGTTGATATAAAAATGTCCCCATATGATTTTGGCGAAGCGCTGACCATGTCAGGCACAAAGGTCGAAACATTAACGGTTGTTGCTGAACAGGTTGAGGGTATTGTGACAGGCAAAATAACAAAAATTGAAGCCCATCCCAATGCCGATAAACTGATTGTCTGTACAGTTGATCTTGGAGACAAAGAACTGGTGATTGTCACCGCTGCCAAAAACGTCTTTGTTGGTGCGATTGTGCCAGTTGCCATTGATGGGGCGGTAATTGCTAATGGTAGCAAAATCGGTCGGAGTGATTTTAGAGGACTGATTTCTGATGGGATGTTCTGTTCGATTGAAGAACTGGGCATGAACAGTGATTTGTTTGCCAAAGAAATTGGCGAAGGGATTTTGATCCTGCCGGACAATACCCCGCTGGGAATCGATACCAGAGAACTACTTTGGCTCGATGATGTGATCATTGATGTGGAGTTAACCGCTAACCGCTCGGACTGCCAATCGATCATTGGGATCGCCCGCGAGGCGGCCGCAACCCTCGATCTTCCGATTGGTGGTTTAACAACTTACGCGGCTACCGAGACTCAAAATCAGATCGACGATTATCTGTCGGTAAAAATAGCAGACCCTGCCTGCCCCCGCTATGTGGCAAAGATGCTGAAAGTTAAAAATATCCAAGCGTCACCGCTGTGGCTCCAGGTTAAACTACTAAACAGTGGCGTTCGTCCGATTAACAATATTGTCGATGTTACCAATTTAGTGATGCTAGAACTGGGGCAACCCCTGCATGCCTTTGATTATCATAGCCTTCAGTCACAGGAAATTGTGATTCAAAGAACCACGGATAAGCAGATCGTCACCCTGGATGATAAAGAACGCGAGATTGATCAAACGATGCTGATGATTACAAACGGCAAGGCGCCAGTCGCGATAGCCGGGGTAATGGGCGGTGCAAATTCTGAAATAACAGAAAAAACCAGTCTGATCGTTTTGGAATCGGCCAATTTCAATAAGGCTAGTGTCCGGTTAACAGCCAAACAGCTTGGTCTTAGAACCGAGGCTTCATCTCGTTTTGAAAAGGGTGTTGATCCGGAACTCGCGGGCATCGCCGCCCTGCGGGCGACCCAGCTGCTATTAGAAATCGGCGCTTGTGAGGTGATTGAAGGGTTGATCGATGTTTATCCCAACGTCGCTCCCTTAAAAAAGGTCAACCTCGATATTAATTGGTTTAATGCTTTTGTTGGTATAACACTGACTATTGATGAGATAAAAGCCATGCTGAGTCGCTTGTTTTTCAAGGTTGAAAAAATCAGTGATGCTATTTTAGAAGTTGAAGTACCCAGTTTTCGACCGGATATTGAGCTAAAAGAAGATCTGGCTGAAGAAGTGGTGCGGATTTTTGGCTACGATATGATCCCGGGGACAATCATGGGGGGAGAAACCATGGTTGGCGGTAAAACGCCGGTACAAAAATTTGAAAACCACATCAAAGGCATTCTTGTTGGGGAGGGCTATTTATAAACCCTTGCCTCCCTCTTTAAAAGGAAAAAGGCTTTTTAGGGAATGAA
>JAHIQT010000010.1 GCA_018903255.1 Bacillota bacterium
AAATTACCCAGTTGCTAATTATTCTATTGGACAACGCCATTAAATACAGCAGTGAAAATACTACGATTCGGATCATTGGGAAACAGACCCTTCAGGGCCTACTAGTGGAAGTGATTGATCAGGGGATCGGAATTCCTAAAGATGAGATTAACAAGGTAACCCAACGGTTTTATCGGGTTGACAAGGCGCGTTCCCGAACTGAAGGTGGAACCGGCTTGGGATTGTCAATAGCCAATTGGATTGTCGATGGACACCATGCTGGAATGATTATCGAGAGTGAAGAAAAAAAGGGAACCAAGATTACATTGAATTTTGACAAGGGGGTAGAAAAAAAGTGAGCAGCTTAAAATTTTACGGCGATGAGATTATTACCGGACCGGGCAGCCTGGAGGCCATTAAAAAAGTCATGGGACAACGGTTTTTTATTGTAACCGGAAAGACAGCCTTATTCAGAAATGGGACAATCAAACGAGCCGAAGCATTTTTAAAAGAAAGTGACAAGGATTACGACATCCTCAGCGGTATCGGAGCAAACCCCAGTGTGTTAGATATAGAAGCGGGTCTGATTAAGATGAAGGAATTTAATCCAGACGTGGTGATTGCCATCGGTGGTGGTTCGGTTCTGGATGCGGCCAAAGTCATGACGCTGATGTGCGAGTACGAGGGGTTAACCATTGATGCAATAAAAAACGGCCAGGCACCGGAAAAACGGGAGCGGGTTAAGCTGGTAGCGATTCCCTCAACCTCCGGAACGGCATCCGAGGTCACTCGGGCGGCAGTGATTACCTTCCCGGAAGAAAATATCAAAATAGGCCTAAAAACCAAGGCTTTTATCCCGGATCTAGCTATTCTGGATGGGGAACTGGCTCTGTCGATGCCGCCCACTGTGATGGTCGAATCGGGAATGGATGCCTTGACCCATAGTCTTGAAGCGTATATCAATAAAAACGCTGATGACTTCACCAAAACGATTGCAAAAGGAGCAGTGGAAGGTTTGTTAAAACACCTGCGCCAGTCCTTTGAAATTGGTGATATCGAAAGCCGGCAGCATGTCCACAATTTTTCTTGTCTGGCCGGATTCGCCTTTCAAAATGCCGGTCTGGGAATGGATCATGGCATTGCCCATGCCTTCGGGGGGCGTTTTGGAACTAGTCATGGACTGCTTAATGCGATTGCCCTGCCTTATGTGCTGGAATATAATGGGCGGGATCCTGCGGTGGCTGAGGATCTGGAACAGCTATCCCGGTTAATCGGAAAAAACATTATTGAAGAAGTCAAAGATCTCAATAAAACCTTTAATATCCCCAACTCCTTTAGTGCTGCGGGCATCCCGGAAGAGGAATTCAAAACCCACTATGATGAGTTGCTAAAGCATTCACTGATGGGCTCGACCCAAAGAAATCCAGTCACAATGGATGCGGCTGAAATGGATAAGGTTTTGACAAGCATTTATTATGGAGAAAAGAAATTTTAGTCAAGATACAAATGAGAAAGATGCAAAACTGAACCAGAAGTTCTCAGCACTTTGCAATTAACGATGAAATAAATATTTAGGAGAACACATGAGTTTATTAGACGGGTTAAACGCTCGACAACGAGAAGCAGCAGAAACCATCGATGGGCCACTATTAATATTGGCAGGGGCCGGATCAGGAAAAACACGAACCATTATCCATCGCATTGCCCATATTATTGAAACCGGACAAGCATGGCCGTCGCAGATTCTGGCCATCACCTTTACCAATAAAGCCGCCGGAGAAATGCGCGAGCGGATTGCTAAAATGAATATTCAGGACAGTAAACGAATTTGGATGTCAACCTTCCATGCCATGTGCGCCCGAATCATGCGTACCCATGCGCAATGGTTGGGCTATGATGACAATTTTGTCATTTATGATATGGATGACCAGAAGCGTTTATATAAAAGTCTGATCAAAGAATTGGATCTCAATGACAAGTATTTTACCAACCAGTTTTTAGCCGGCGAAGTCTCTAGAGCCAAAAATAACTTTGTCAGCCCGGAAGCCTATATAAAAGCAAATTCGGGAGATTTCAGAAAAGAACAGGTCGGACTTTATTATAAACGCTACCAGGAAAGCTTAAAAGCAAATAATGCCATGGATTTTGATGATCTGATCTACAATACCCTGGTATTATTCAAAGGGTTTCCAGAAATTCTGGAACAATATCAGAATCGCTTTAAATATATTATGGTTGATGAATACCAGGATACCAATCATAGCCAATACGAATTGGTCAATATGCTGGCAGCTAAAAACAAAAATATTTGTGTCTGTGGTGATGACGACCAGAGTATTTACGGTTGGCGAGGAGCCGATATTAACAATATCCTCGATTTTGAGAAAGACTATGCCAATGCCAAGGTGGTCAAGCTAGAAGAGAATTATCGCTCAACCCAGACCATTTTAGACTGTGCCAATGGCGTTATCGCCCGAAACACCGGTCGTAAAGAAAAGGCGCTGTGGACAAATAATGACGGCGATGAAAAGATAATGATCGCTTCCTTTAACCAGGGTTATGATGAAGCCCGGTTTATTGTTGATGAGATTAATGAAAATATTAGCAAGGGTAATGGGATCTACGGGGATTTTGCGATTCTCTACCGAACCAATGCCCAGTCTCGGCTGTTTGAAGAAGCGCTGATGCGGGCCGGTTTGCCTTTTCAGTTAATCGGCGGCACCGGGTTTTACTCTCGGGTTGAAATTAAAGATATCATTGCCTATTTAAATGTCCTGAGCAATCCCAAAGATAATATGGGCTTTATGCGAATTGTCAATGTCCCCAAGCGGGGGATTGGTTCAGCCACGATTGAAAAAATTGCTGAATATGCTAATTTTAAAAGCTTTAGCTTAATGCAGGCTTTTCATCATGTTGAAGAAATTCCGGAACTGAGCCCCAGTGTAAAAAATAAGGTTCGGGCTTTTAGCGAACTGATGAAGAAATTGGAAGCGCTTCAGGAGAGTGCCAGCTTAAGCGAGTTGATTTCGGCAGTGATTGAAAAAACCGGTTATCTGGAAATGCTCGAAACCGGAAAAATGGATAAGGGTGAAAGCCGCTTAGAAAACCTCCAGGAACTGGTATCTTCAGCGACAGACTTTGAAAAGAATAGCGACGACCTCAGTCTCACCGCCTATCTGGAAACCGTTGCCTTGTCATCAGAAACCGATAAGTACGATGGCGACCTCGGTAAGGTGCTGCTGATGACCCTTCATAACGCTAAAGGTCTGGAATTCCCGATTGTCTTTATTCCCGGTCTGGAAGAAGGGATCTTCCCCCATGGCCGCGCGATGGATTCGCCAGAGGATATTGAAGAGGAACGGCGGATCTGTTATGTCGGAATTACCCGGGCGATGAAACGCCTTTATATTTCCTGGGCAGCTGAAAGAACGCTTTACGGACGTCGCCAGCTCCAAACCCCTTCGCGATTTTTAAAAGAAATGCCAGAGCAGGTGTGCGTCGAAAATAAACAACGTTACGAGCGCAAACCGGAAATTGATATTGAAACCAAAAAGAATAAAACTTTTTCCGAGCGTGTTACCCAGTCAAAGGTAGCGATCCGCAGAAATAATGCCAATGCGGTTAACCTTCATAACAATCCGACGGAAACTGCTTTTGGACTGACCGATAAGGTTAAGCATAAGAAGTTTGGTATTGGTACCGTGGTTGAAGTAAAAAACAATATGATTTCGGTCGCCTTTCCGGGGGTGGGGATCAAAAAAATGGATCCGACTTTTGTCGAAAAAGCTTAGTAAAATATAAGGATAGGAAACGCGTATGAGCAATACCCGAATTAAAGATTTAAGAAAAAAAATAGCAGCATACAACAGAGCCTATTATCTCGATGATGCACCCCTGGTTTCCGACTATGATTATGATCAGCTGATGCAGGAACTGATTGCTTTGGAAACCGAAAACCCGGAATGGATCACCCCGGATTCGCCGACCCAACGGGTTGGCGGAAGCCCTTCAGAAGGCTTTGACAAGGTCGTTTACAGCCGTCCCAAACTGAGCCTGAGCAATGCCTTTGAGGCGGGTGATCTCCGCGATTTTGACCGCCGGGTAAGGCAGATCTGCCCCGCGGCCAGCTATGTGGTGGAATATAAATTTGATGGGCTAACGGTGGTGCTTAACTATCAAAATGGTCTGTTTGTCCAGGGCGCCACCCGGGGTGATGGCGAAGTCGGAGAGAATGTTACCACCAACCTTAAAACCATCCGAACCATCCCGCTACGTCTTTCGGAACCGGTAACCCTAGAAGTTCGGGGTGAGGTGTTTATGGGCAAAGCCGATTTTGAAAAACTGAATCAGCGGCGTCTGGCAGACGACGAAAGCCCTTTTGCCAACCCCAGAAATGCGGCCGCCGGATCCTTGCGGCAATTAGACCCCAGGTTAACGGCGTCCCGGCCACTAGATATTTTTGTCTTTAATCTGGAAGCGGTAGATGGTTTTGAACCAAAAACTCACATCGAGACCCTCGATTATTTAAAAACCTTGGGTTTTAAAACCAGCGCAGTCAAGACCTTTAGCGATATCGAAGCGATCATTGACTACTGCAGCCTGATGGAAGCAGAAAGACGTAATCTGCCCTTTGATATCGACGGTCTGGTGATTAAAGTCGATGAATTGTCCGATCGGGAGCTGCTCGGTAATACCTCAAAAAGCCCCCGCTGGGCGATCGCTTACAAATTTGCTCCAGACCAGGCAATCACCACCGTGGCTGCGATTACTGTTCAGGTTGGCCGAACCGGTGCCCTGACCCCAGTGGCCGAACTTGCGCCGGTATCACTAGCGGGGTCGGTGATCTCCCGGGCAACCCTCCATAATGAAGACAATATTAGCGCAAAAGATATCCGCATTGGCGATCATGTGGTGATCCAGAAGGCGGGTGATGTTATTCCGGAAGTCGATCACGTGGTGTTTGAAAAGCGATCGGGAAACGAGGTTGTTTTTCAAATGCCAAAACGCTGTCCGGTTTGTGATGAACCAACCTTTCGGATTGCCGGGGAAGCGGTGACTAAATGCCTGAACATGGCCTGTCCGGCGCAGCTGTTTCGAAAACTGGTGCATTTTACGTCCCGCGATGCGATGAACATCGAAGGGCTGGGAGCGGGCGTGCTGCGGCTGTTGATGGACGAGAAACTGGTAATCAACCCAGTCGATATCTATCATCTGGATGAGAAAAGAGCGCAGTTAGTCACTCTTGAAAAGTTGGGCGAAAAATCGGTCGACAATCTTTTGGCCGGTATTGAAGCCTCTAAAAAACGGGAATTATCGCGGCTGATTTTTGGTTTAGGAATTCCCCTGGTCGGTGCCAGAGGTGCGAAAATCCTGGCAGACCATTATCAAAATATGGAAAATTTGGTTCTGGCTCAAGCGGACGATCTCAAAGCGATTTTTGAAATTGGCGAAAAAATGGCCACCGAGATTGTCGATTTTTTCCAGACGCCTACTAATATTGAAATTATCAGAGGGTTAGAAGCCGCAGGTTTGAAGATGACTCAGGAAACCCGATTGGATTCTCAGACCCTTACCGGTAAGACCTTTGTGCTCACCGGCACCCTGCCCACTCTCGACCGACGCGAAGCCAAAGCGCTGATCGAGACCAATGGCGGGAAGGTAGCTGGAAGCGTCAGTAAGAAGACCGATTTTCTCTTATCCGGTGAAAAATCCGGGTCTAAATATGAAAAAGCCCAGTCGCTGGGAATTGCAATAATTGATGAAGAAGCGTTTTTAGGCCTTGTCACGGGTGGTCAGTTTGATCTATAATGAAGGGTGATTTTTAGAATCAGACTGACAGCTCCGACTGTTAACATAGAAAATCAGCCTAGTATTTATCTTAACGAAGTGCGTAAGAGTAGTGCGTAAGAGTAGTGCGTAAGAGTAGTATGTAAGATAAGTGCGCAAAAAGTGCATAAAGAAATGATTAAAAAAGTAAGGTAGAAAGTCAACAGCAAAGAAAGGATAACAATATGAGTTTAACACGAGAAGATGTCACCTACGTGGCCAATCTTGCCCGTTTGGAATTTTCCGAGGATGAAGTGACAGCGTTAGCCGAGCAACTGGGTGCAGTGCTTAATTATGCGGAAGCCCTCAGCGGCTTGGATACCTCTAAAATTAAGGCCACCGAACATGTGCTGGCGGTTCAGAATGTCTTTCGGGAGGACGAGATCAAGTCCTGTCTGACTAATGAAGAAGCTTTGGCTAATGCACCGGAAAGCGAAGCCGGGTGCTTTAAGGTTCCCCGGGTTATGGAATAGGAGGCAATAATGGAATTATATCAAAAAACCATCCATCAAATAAATGACCTTCTGGATAAAAAAGAAGTGACGGTTGCGGAGGTAACCCAAGCGGTGGTTAACCGTATTAACACAGTTGAAAAAGCGACCGATGCTTATCTCAGTCTCCAGACCGATGACGCTTTGGAAGCGGCTGCGGCAGTAGATGTCGAGCTGTCCGGCCGAGCCCAAAAAACTCCCCTAGAAGGAATACCCTACGGTCTCAAAGACAACATGTGTACCAAGGGGATCTTAACCACCTGTGCCTCAAAAATGCTTTATAACTTTAATCCTCCTTATAATGCTGCGGTTTATGAAAGACTTAGCGAAGATGGCGGTATTTTGTTGGGAAAAACCAATATGGACGAGTTTGCCATGGGTTCTTCGACCGAAAATTCAGCCTATAAGAAGACCCGCAATCCCTGGGATTTAAACAAGGTGCCCGGCGGATCCAGCGGCGGATCAGCGGTTGCGGTGGCCGCCGATACGGCCTTTTACAGCTTGGGTTCAGACACCGGCGGATCGATCCGTCAGCCAGCCTCTTTTTGTGGGGTGGTGGGGATGAAACCAACCTATGGTCTGGTTTCCCGTTATGGTCTGGTGGCCTTTGCATCGTCACTGGATCAGATTGGGCCCTTCACCAAGGACGTGCAAGACTGCGCCCTGGTATTAAATGCCATTGTTGGCCATGATAGCAAGGATTCCACCTCTCTCAATCTTAAAAAAATTGATTATAGCCAAAACCTCAAGCAAGGGGTTAAGGGGTTAAAAATTGGCGTGGCCAAAGAATTTTTCGGCGAAGGTCTGCAATCGGAAGTCCGCAAAAGCCTGGAAGATGCCATGGCCATCTACAAAACCCTGGGGGCTGAAATCGTCGATGTGTCCTTCTTGCATTTGGATTATGCCTTATCTGCCTATTATATGATTTCATCGGCTGAAGCCAGCTCCAACTTGGCCCGTTACGATGGCATCCGTTATGGTTTCAGAGCCGAAGAATACAATGATCTGATTGATCTTTACAAGAAAACCAGAAGCCAGGGTTTTGGCGACGAGGTTAAACGACGGATCATGCTGGGCACCTATGCCCTTAGCTCCGGTTATTATGACGCCTATTATAAAAAGGCCATGCAGGTGCGAACCATCATCAAAGCCGATTTTGATCAGGTCTTTGGTGGTTGCGATGTGCTTCTGACGCCAACGGCACCAACCACCGCTTTTGGGATCGGCGAAAAAACCAGCAATCCGCTGGAAATGTATCTGACTGACATTTATACCGTGCCGGTTAACATTGCCGGGATTCCCGGGGTTTCAATTCCCTGTGGTCTCGACAATAACGGAATGCCGATTGGGATGCAGCTGCTGGGGCCGATCTTAAGTGAAGAGACGTTGTTAAAGGTCGCTTGGGCTTTTGAACATGAATCCGGTCTGACAAATTTAAAAGCACCATTGGGAACGGAGGTCTAAATCATGGAATATGAAATTGTTATTGGAATGGAAATCCATATTGAGTTAGGCACAAAAACAAAAATATTCTGTTCCTGTCCGACCGAGTTTGGCCAGGATGAAAACACCCATACTTGTCCGGTTTGTCTGGGCATGCCCGGGGTGTTACCGGTATTAAATGAAAAAGTGGTTGAATATGCTACTCGCGCCGGCTTAGCCCTTAATTGCGAAATTGCCCACTTTAGCAAGATGGACCGAAAAAACTATTTCTATCCGGATTTGCCCAAAGCCTATCAAACCTCCCAGTTTGATTTACCCATCTGTACCGGTGGCGTAGTCGGCATTGAAGTGGATGGGGTTAAAAAAGACATCGGCATTACCCGTATCCATATTGAAGAAGACGCTGGCAAGCTGCTCCATGAATCCGCTGACGGAACCCTGCTGGATGTCAACCGCTGCGGTGTGCCGCTGATTGAGATCGTCACCGAGCCGGATCTGCGTAGTGCCGAAGAAGCCCGCGCCTTTGCCGAAAAGGTCAGAAATATTCTGGAATATACCGGCGTCTCCGACTGTAAGATGGAACAAGGCTCAATGCGTTTTGACGTCAATTTGTCAATTCGCGAAAAGGGATGTCAAGTACTGGGAACCCGTACTGAAATGAAAAACTTAAACTCCTTCCGGGCGCTGATCCGGGCGGTTCAATACGAAAGCAAACGACAGATCATTGAGCTTAAAAAAGGTCGCACGATTATTCAGGAAACCCGGAAATGGGATGACACCAAAGGCACCTCATCTTCGCTGCGAAGCAAGGAAGAAGCCCACGATTACCGTTATTTCCCAGAACCGGATCTGGTCCCGATTGTCCTGGAACCGGATTACATCGAAAAAATTAAAAGCGCACTACCGGAATTACCAGAAGCTAAAAAACAGCGCTATATTGATGAATATAAATTACCGGAATACGATGCCGGAGTGTTGACCACCACCGGTGTGACAGCCCGATTTTTTGAAGACGCGGTGGCGCTGTATAACGAACCCAAACAGATTTCTAACTGGATGATGGTTGAAATTCCGCCGCTGTTAAAAGAAAATGAACTCAGTATGGAAAATATTTCGATTGCTCCGGCGCAATTGGTGGCCTTGCTAAAACTGGTCAAAAACAATGAAATCAGTGGAAACACCGGTAAAGAAGTTTTAAAAGAAATGTTTTCTACTGGCAAAAACCCAGGCGATATTGTTAAAGAAAAGGGTCTGGCACAAATGAGTGACAGCGGCGAGCTGGAAGCGATCATTGAAAAAATCGTTTCGGACAATCCCAAATCGGTTGAAGATATTGGTGCCGGCAATGAAAAAGCTTACGGTTTCTTAACTGGTCAGGTGATGAAGGCCACCAAGGGAAAAGCTAATGCTCAGGTCGCCAACGAAATTATTCGGGCTGTTGTAGCCAAACATTTGGCATAAGACGATAGGATGCTTAACAGAACGAAATAAACATAAGAAATTTTGACTAAGGGATTACTGCAAGACTTGTGGTAATCCCTTAAAAAATAATAGAAACATAAAGGAAAAAGATGGAAAAAATTGAAGCAGTAAAAAATATAGAAGCGATTGGTCAACGAATTGACGGCCGCGAAGCCGATGAATTACGACCCATGATCGTCACCCGAAACTTTATCAAACATGCCCAGGGATCAGTGTTGATCGAAGTCGGTGATACCAAGGTCATTTGTACCGCTATGGTTGAAGACAAAGTGCCGCCATTTTTAAAAGGTCAGAAAAAGGGGTGGATTACCGCCGAGTATGAAATGATTCCCGGGTCAACGAATACCCGCAAAAGTCGCGATCGAAATCGCGGTAAAATCGATGGCCGAACCATGGAAATCCAGCGCTTGATCGGCAGAAGTCTGCGGTCTGTCATCGACCTTTCAATGTTGGGGGAGCGAACCATCTGGATTGACTGTGATGTGATCCAGGCCGACGGTGGAACCCGGACAGCGGCGATTACCGGTTCATTTCTGGCGCTTCATGACGCCTTGTCAGATCTGATTGCAAAGGGAAAATTAAAAGCAATGCCAATCACTAATTTTGTTGCCGCCACCAGTGTCGGGATTTTTAAGGGCGAAGCCATTGTTGATCTGTGTTATGAAGAAGATTCAAACGCCGAGGTTGATATGAATATGGTCATGACCGAAGCCGGCGAAATCATCGAAATTCAGGGAACCGGTGAAGAACGTCCCTTTAAAAAGGAAGAACTTCAGAAGATGTTAGAACTGGGCGAAGCAAGTATCAAAAAAATCATCGCCTTCCAAAAAGATACATTACAGGATTAACGGGTAAGTTATAATGAGAACAATACTTTTAGCCACTGCAAATCAGGATAAGGCCAAAGAATTGAAGGCGATGTTGGGAGCGGATTTTGAAGTCCTGACAATGAAGGATTTTGGGATTGACATTGACATCATTGAAGACGGTCTTAGCTATGAAGCAAACGCTTTAATTAAGGTGCGGGCCTTACAGCCATATGTGATAGGAAAAGACCTGGTCATTATGGGGGATGACTCCGGCCTGTCGGTGGATTGCCTTAATGGGGCTCCGGGAATCTATTCGGCTCGCTACGCTGGTGACAATGCCAGTTATACCGACAATAATAAAAAGCTCTTAAAAGAAATGGCAGATGTGCCGGAAGATCAGCGGGGAGCGGCGTTTATCACCGTTATCGCGATGATACTAGCCGATGGACAAGAGCGATGCTGTGAAGGTCTGGTCCGAGGAAAAATTGCCTTTGATTATTGCGGAGCAGGCGGATTCGGCTATGACCCGCTGTTTATTCATGAGGAGTCTGGCCGGTGCTATGGAGAGATGACCAAAGCAGAAAAAAATCAGCTCAGTCACCGGGCGGTTGCGGTCGAAAAGGCTCGGGAAATACTGAAGCAGGTGCTATAACAAGGGGTTCAATGTGGCTACTTTAGTCAAGCAGAAAAATAAGGGATGGGGGAGAATATGAAAATTGGCGTAATGAGTGATAGCCATGGCAATCTGAAAGCGGTCAAACAGGCCACCGCGGAAATGGGGCAGGTGGATGTCATCATCCATTTAGGAGATTATGTTGAAGATGCCCTCTATCTGCGAACGATCACGAATATCCCCGTCCACATGCTAAAGGGAAATTTGGATTCGTTTGCTAAAGATGGCAGTATCACGTTGGAGACCACCTTGGGGGGAGTTAAATTTTTCGCCTGTCATGGTCATAAGTACGGGGTCAAGAATGATTTGCACCGCCTTTACTATGCCGGGTTGGAAAAAAATGCCCAGGTGATTCTTTATGGACATACCCACCACGCTTATAGCGAAGATGATGGCCGTATTCTGATATTAAACCCTGGTTCGGTGGGGGCACCCAGAATGGGTGATCCCGAAAGCTATGGGCTGATTACCATTGAAAATGGTGAAATTGACGCAAAAATCATCCCGCTTTGGAATGACTGACAGAAATATCGAAAAAGGAGCGACACAATGCTGAGTATCAAAGATGTATCAATGACCTATAAAAAAGGAAACAAAGAGGCCTTAAAGAACATCAATTTAAAAATTGAAGAAGGCGAATTTACAGCCTTACTGGGGCAAAATGGGGCAGGAAAAAGTACCCTGATCAATATCCTGGCAGGTAATGTCAAAAAGACCCGGGGAGAAGTAAGTATCGGCGGCTATAGCCTCGACAGAAATGAGCTTGAAACAAAAAAAATCATTGGCATTGTACCTCAGGAAACTGGCTATGATTTTGTCTTTACCGTCGATGAAGCGCTAAAAAAACAATCCGGCTACTTTGGGATCAAAGATAACAAGGCGTATATCGACGAAGTTTTGGAGGCCTTGTATTTAACTGAAAAAAGAAGTGCCAGAATTCGGGATCTGTCCGGGGGGATGCGACGACGGTTTTTAATCGCCAAGGCACTGGTTCATAAACCTAAAATTCTTATTTTGGATGAACCGACAGCAGGAGTCGATATTGAAATGCGGCATACCTTGTATGATTTTCTGGTTAAGCTCCATGAATCAGGAACGACCATTATTTTGACCACTCACTATATTGAAGAAGCTGAAAAATTGTGCAAGCGGATTGTAATTATCGATGGCGGAAAAATCATCGCCGATGAGCCCAAAGAAGAGCTGATGGATGCGTTTTCCCGGGAATCGATCATTGAAGTTAGCTTTGAGGATGAGCTGAATCTGGCTGATTTTGATTTTCTTAGTGACTATCACCCGCATATCGAAGACAAAACCAGGCTCCAGCTGAAGGCTTCAAAAAAGGACTTATCGAAAGTCTTTCGACAACTGTCAGAGAAAAATATGGAATTCACCAACTTGGTGGTCGAAAGACCAAAGCTGGAAGATGTTTATTTAAACATCATTAAACATTAGGAGGGGATATGAAAAATAGAATATTTTATAACAGAATTGGATTTTTAACCCTCTTAAACAAGGAGATCCACCGGTTTATGAAGGTGCCGGTGCAGACGGTTCTGGCGCCGCTGATTGCGAATATCTTATATATGTTAATCTTTGGTGGGATGCTGCAAACCAGAGAAGTCGGGATTGAAGGGATCAGTTATCTTAATTTTCTGGTGCCCGGCTTAGCAACAATGGGGGCGATTTTTGCTTCTTTTCAAAATCCGGCGTTCTCAATGATATCGCAAAAATTTCAAAATACGATTCAGGATTTAAACAGCTATCCGATCTCAATCACTGAAAAAATTCTGGCCTTTGTCTTTGGGGGGATGTTCCGCGGGGTTTTGGTCGGCTTGCTAACCTATGCGGCAACAATTTTCTTTGTCGGTTATGAAGTCGAATATCCACTATTTTTCTTACTGGCATTGACGGCAACATCCTTTGTCTTTGCATCACTGGGTTTAATTGTCGGACTGGCATTGGATAACTTTGAGAAAATGAATTTTGCCTTGGCGATTATTATCACCCCACTAACCTATTTAGGCGGTGTATTTTTTGAAATTTCAAAGCTGCCTGGTATACTATCGGCGATCAAATACATCAACCCCATCTATCCACTAGTCAATGTCTCGCGATACGCCTATATTGGGGTATGTGAGGGCAATATTGTGATTCATGTTATTTTAACAATGGCGTTGGTTATCAGTGCATTTTTAGTTGCAGCACATATTTTTAAAAAGGGCGTGGGAATTAAAACGGTTTAAGTCATTTGATTTTTTGATGATGGATATCGGTAGGCTCGTAATAGAATAAAATCAAAAAAATAATCATAAAATAAAATCATAAAAAATAGTTGACAACTCTTGCTATTTAAAGTATACTAACACTTGTCTCTAAGAGAGGCAATGCGGGTGTAGCTCAGTGGTAGAGCCCTGGCCTTCCAAGCCAGTCGCGAGGGTCCGATTCCCTTCACCCGCTCCATTTTTGCGAAAAGAATTGAGCGCCTGTAGCTCAGTAGGATAGAGCAACGGCCTTCTAAGCCGTGTGCCAGGGGTTCGAATCCCTTCAGGCGCACCATTTTCAGTAGATTTACGTATGTTTTATATCGTGGTGGGTATAGTTCAATCGGTTAGAGCGTCGGATTGTGATTCCGGAAGTTGTGGGTTCGAGTCCCATTATCCACCCCATTTTCTATATCATTATTACTTTTATAGGGGTATAGCCAAGTTGGTAAGGCACCAGATTTTGATTCTGGCATTTCGTAGGTTCGAGTCCTGCTACCCCTGCCATTTTTACCGGGCAGAGAAGACAGAAAAACTAAATTATAGCATGACCCATTAGCTCAGTTGGTAGAGCATCTGACTTTTAATCAGGGTGTCGGGCGTTCGAGTCGCCCATGGGTCACCATTTGAAATCATAACCGCAGCGATTGCGGTTTTTTTATTTTTTGAAGAATGTTGAAATGACTTAAGTGTTGTTTTATAACGGGTTGGGGTATAAAATAGAGCAAATCGATATTGTCGTGTCACTTCGGCATAAAAGGAGCAGTTAGCGATGAAGCAAGGGCAAATCTTAATGCGGATTATTAAAATATTGGGAATGGTAGTGGTCGCTTTCGTTATTATCATATTGACCTATCTGGGTGATTATTACCATGCCGATCAAACCGCCCATGATGCCCTGATCGCAAGTGAGCAGGTCAATGTCAGAGAAGCGCAAAACCTGACCATTTTTACGCCGACAGCAGGACAGGATAAAATGGGTTTTATCTTTTATCCTGGCGGCAAGGTTGAAGATATTGCCTATGCCCCGCTGATGCGTTCGCTGGCGGAACATGGTTATTCGGCAGTGATTGTCGGGATGCCCTTTAATCTGGCCGTATTTAATACTAACGGTGCAGATAAGGTAATGGAAACCCTGCCGGAAATAGACCAGTGGATCATGGTTGGCCACTCCTTGGGCGGCGCCATGGCTTCGGACTATCTGGCCGGACATGATGATCAGGTGGCAGGGTTGGTTCTATTGGGTGCTTATCCCAATAAAACGATCGCTCAGAGTAGCCATCCAGTGCTGAGCCTGTACGGCAGTAAAGATCAGATTATCGACCAACAGGGCTTTGCAGATGGCCGCAATAAACTGCCGGTCACGGCCAGTTATCACGAAATAACTGGCGGCAATCATAGTGGCTTCGGCAATTATGGGGAACAGGCCGGCGATGGGATCGCCTCCATTTCATCGGTCGAACAGCAAGCGATAACAATAACAAAAATTATCGAAATCTGGAAAGGAAATTGATATGGAAAATAACAAAACAGAAAACATCAAAGAAATCGTTTTAGCGGGCGGCTGTTTCTGGGGAACGGAAATGTATTTTAAAGCCATTAGAGGGGTTGTCAAGACGGAGGTAGGTTATGCCAATGGCAAAACTCAAAACCCCACCTATGAGGACGTCTGTCATGGAAATAGCGGGCATGCCGAGGTAGTCAAGGTGATTTATGATAATCAGGTAATCAGTCTGCCATTTTTGTTAAGTATGTATTTTGAAGTCATCGATCCGGTGGCAGTCAATCGTCAGGGGAATGATGTCGGGAGCCAATATCGCACCGGGATTTATTACTTAGATCCCACCGATGAAGCGGTGATACTTAAATCAGTCGATCAGTTAAGACGGGAATATGGGGTGCCGCTGGCGATTGAGGTATTGCCGCTTAAAAACTACAGCTCTGCTGAAGCCTACCACCAGGATTATCTGATCAAGAATCCCGGAGGTTATTGCCATATTGGCAACCGTGAGTTTAAAAAAGCAGCGGTAGCCCGGGATCCATCTTTAAAATAACAGTCGGCAATTAAAAGCCGACGCAAAAGCAGTTGCTTTCACAAGCGGCTAACAAAGAGACTTTGGAAAGAGGGAAAAGTATGAGCATCATTGCTAACATTATCTGGATTATTTTGGGGGGATTGATTATGGCAGTCGCCTGGCTTTTAGCTGGCATTCTTTGCTGCATTACCATTATTGGGATACCCTTGGGATTGCAGGCTTTTAAAATGGCGCAGTTGGTCTTTTGGCCATTTGGAAAAACGGTAGATTATTCAAACATGGGAACCGGTTCGGTGATTCTAAATATTCTATGGATTTTGATCTTTGGATGGGGTCTGGCAGCCGCATCGGCGATTCTGGGGATTATTTATTGCATTACCCTGATTGGGATACCTTTTGGACTGCAGTGGTTTAAATTTGCCAAGCTGGCACTGTTTCCGTTTGGCGCACAAATTAGAGATATTTAAGTAGGCGAGGGCGCTATTAAGCTTGACAAGAAATTGAAATCGATACTATAATAAACAGTGGGTGTGTTATACCCGCTGTTTTTTAAGATGATTTTGTTATTTAAATTTGTTGATCGTAGGAGGGTAAGGAACATCGAAACAAAAAAGACGTCCCAAAAACCCATCATTGAAATAAAGGCTCTGGGGAAAACCTTTCGTCCCAAAAGTGGCGAAGTAAAAGCTTTAGAAGGCATTAATCTGAGCATCAACCAGGGTGATATTTATGGCATTATTGGTATGAGCGGGGCAGGTAAAAGTACCCTGGTACGCTGTATCAATCTGCTTGAAAAGCCCACCAGCGGGAGTGTCTTCATTGATGGACAGGATATATCAAAAATAACTGAAAAAGAACTGCGAACGGTGCGTTACTCGGTTGGTATGATTTTTCAGCAGTTTAATTTGTTAATGCAGCGAACCGCCGAAAAAAATATTCTCTTTCCCCTGGAAATTGCCGGGGTCGATAAAGAAACGGCAAAAAAGAGAACCGCTGAATTGTTGGAATTGGTGGGCTTGCCCGATAAGGCTAAGGCCTATCCTTCACAGTTGTCCGGAGGACAAAAACAACGGATTGCAATCGCCAGAGCCCTGGCCAATAATCCTAAGATTTTATTGTGTGACGAGGCCACATCGGCGCTGGATCCATCGACAACCAATTCGATTCTCAAGCTGTTAAAAGAAATTAATCAGAAATTGGGGATCACCATTGTGATCATCACCCATGAAATGAGCGTGGTGGAGCAGATTTGCAGCCATGTGGCAATTATCGATAAAAGCAAAATTGCCGAAGACGGCGAGGTCGAAGATATCTTCCGAAACCCGAAAACCGAGATTGCCAAAAAAATGATCTTTTCTGAAGGCGATCAGGGGTCAGTTATTATGGGCAGAAACACCTATCGGGTAGTGTTTGATGAAAAATCCTCTAGTGATTCGGTGATTGCAAAAATGGTATTAGAAACAAAATGCCTGGTCAATATTCTCCATGCCGATATGAAAAATATTGATGGCTTTGCCTTTGGACAAATGGTGATCCAGCTGCCGGAAGATGAGCTGAGTGTCGCCCGAGCCGTTCATTACCTGCGATCGCATCAAATTACGGTTGAGGAGGTGGGCACCCATGTGGGATAGTTCAATGACGACACTGATTGTGCAAGGAACCTTTGAAACCCTGTATATGACATTGGCGTCAACGCTTTTGGCCTATATCATTGGCTTGCCGATGGGCGTATTGCTGGTCACCAGCGATTCCGAAGGAATTGTCCCAATGACCTTGCTTAATAAGACGCTTAACATTGTGGTCAATATTACCCGGTCGATCCCGTTTTTGATCTTGCTGATTGCGGTGATCCCTTTGACAAGGCTGATTACCGGAACAACCATCGGATCTACCGCAACCATTGTACCACTGGTGATAGCCGCGGCACCATTTATTGCCCGGTTGGTAGAATCGTCCATCAAAGAGGTGGATTATGGGATTATTGAAGCCTCGTTGTCAATGGGTGCCAGCCCGATGCAGGTGGTGACGAAGGTAATGATTCCAGAGGCTAAGCCCTCGCTAATTATCGGCGCGGCCATCGCGACCACAACTATTTTAGGCTATTCGGCGATGGCGGGGATTGTCGGTGGTGGTGGCCTAGGGGATATTGCCATCCGCTTTGGCTACTATCGTTATGAAACCGGTATGATGGTGATAACCGTGATATTGCTGGTTTTAATCGTTCAGCTTTTTCAAGAGGTTGGCATGAAAATTGCCCAAAAACAGGATCGTAGAAAATAAGTGTTTTTCTGATCGGCAGACGATTTGGGTTGACAGCAAACAAAGTCCATGTTATATTACATATTGTTCAACTAGGAATTATATGAAAGAAAATAAAAAAGGAGAAGATCATGAAAAAATTAGGTTTAGTAGTATTAATCAGCGTTCTCGGTTTGGCCTTATTCACAGGCTGTGCAGCTAAAGGCACAGATGATAAAACCATTGTTGTTGGCGCCAGTCCAACCCCTCATGGAGAGATTTTGGCGGTAGCGGAGGAAGTTTTAACGGAAGCGGGCTACACCCTTGAGGTGAAAGAATTCACCGATTATGTGCAACCAAATTTAACCCTGGAAAACAAAGAGTTGGATGCCAACTTTTTCCAGCATCTGCCATACTTGGAAGACTTCAATGTGAAAAACAACACCGAGCTGGTGAGTGCTGGTGCGGTTCACTATGAACCATTGGGCTTATACCCAGGTAAGGTAAAAACCTTGGATGCCATTGTTGATGGATCAACGATTGCCATTCCGAATGATACAACAAATGAAGCCAGAGCCTTATTATTGCTTGAAACAATTGGCTTGATCAAGGTTGATCCTAAAGCTGGTTTAGAAGCAACCCCAAAAGACATCATCGAAAATCCTAAAAATCTCGTTTTCAAAGAACTGGAAGCGGCGCAGCTAGCACGATCACTACCCGATGTTGATTTAGCCGTGATTAACGGAAACTATGCCATTGAAGCAGGATTAAATGCCGGCACCGATGCCATTGCCAAAGAAGAAAAAGATTCGTTAGCAGCTCAGACCTATGCCAACATTGTGGCAGTACGAGTTGGAGATGAAACGAGTGAAAAAACATTAGCACTGATGAAAGCATTGCAGAGCGAAAAAGTAATCAGCTTTATCGAAAGTAACTACCAGGGTGCTGTTGTACCGATGTCTTAGTCATAATTTTTGGAAACGTCTCAAATTGAGGCGTTTCTTTTTTAAACTGAAAATTTTCACGAAATAGAGTTGTATAGATTTAAAAAGACCCAATAATCGTCTGTGATTATTGGGTCTTTTTAAAGTAAGTGTGGATGATTAACGGGTTCTTCCGCCATGACGCATGCCAGTTCCGTCTTGAGGACGAGTACCACCACCGACATCACAAACACCATCGCCGTCTTCGTCGACAAATGCTCCGCCACCAGCGCCGTAGCCAGATCCGCCAGTGCCAACAGGGTTTCCAGTGAGGTCACAAAGGCCATCACCGTCAGCATCACCAGTGCCCTGACAATTGCCGTATGGTCTTTCACCACCGCTTCCTTGTCCATTGCCGTTAGCGGCAAAGGTTGTGCCTGCGGTTACCAACAACAATGCGAGTGATGTTACTAAAATCAATTTTGCTTTCATTGTTAACTCCTCCGTTTTTTATTGTATTTTGTTGATGTCTGTATTATATGATGGCTTTATGTCATTCGTGTGTCAAAATGAAAAACAGAAGACAGTTATGAAAATCATGTGATAAAATAAGAAAGAAGAATATGACTTGGCAGCGCGGTTAATTATGACACGATCTTGTCATAATGATGTGGTAAACTCTTATCAATAAGAAGAAAATGGAGGCGTATGTCTATGAAGGGTATTCGTATTCTGGTGGCTGAAGATGAAGAGAAATTGCGAGAAATCGTCTTAAAATATTTAAAGAAAGAAGGTTATGACGGTTTCGGGGCAGCAGATGGCGAAGCGGCACTTGACTTATGGGTCCAAAAAAAACCGGATTGCATCATTCTTGATGTTAACATGCCGAAGATCGATGGGTTTGAGGTGTTAGAAGAAATCAGAGAAACCGACAATGTGCCAATAATCATGTTGACTGCCCGAAGGGAAGAGGCTGATAAAATTCAGGGCTTTGAAGTCGGCGCAGACGATTATGTGACTAAGCCCTTTAGTCCCCGGGAGCTAATGGTGCGCATCAAAGCCTTGTTAAAACGAAGCGGGGTTGCCACCACGGAGAACAAGCTTGAGGTCTGTGGGATGCACTTAAATGCAGAAGAACGGGAAATAACCATCAATGACGAAGTTATTAACCTGACCCAAAAGGAATTTGAAGTGCTGATTTATTTTATCAATCATCACAAGCTGGTCTTAAGCCGGGAACAGATTCTCGATCGGATCTGGGGTTTTGATTACGAAGGTGATCTTCGGGTGGTAGACACCACCATCAAGCGGTTGCGTAAAAAAATGAAAGAAAAAGGAGAGTGCATCCAAACCGTCAGAGGGCTGGGGTACAAGTTTAAAGAATGAGAATTTCGATTTTTTCCAGACTGATGCTATATTTGGGAGCCTTCTTCCTGATGCTTTGCTTATTGACTTATTATGTTCTCGGTTCTTATTTTGAAGTGTATTATACCCAAAAGAGGACGGCAGTTTTAATTGAGAAAACGAACCAGGCTGGGACAATCTATAATCAGAGCGGTTTAACCGCAGAACTTCAGGCGTTTATTGATCTTGCCAAAGAAGAAGGGATTGTCATTCAAATCATTCAGAAACAATCCGGGGCAGACCCAGTTTCTTGGGAAAGTGTGACGCCGTATCAGCTAATGGTGAGTCAACTAATTGCGAGAAACGCTAAGAATCAAGCGGATAACTGGGCAAAAATTACCATTGAAAAAAAATATTTAGCGGCGCAAAATGAACATAGCGGACCAGGAAAGCAGCCGGGCGCGGGCGCCGGCAACAGCTCGAGTAACGGTTCGGGATCTGGTAATGGAGCAGGATCAGGTAGCGGTCCAGGAAGTGGCGGCGAGCATGGCATGGGTTTTGGTGCTGGTCAACAGAGAAGCCTTGAAAGTCAGGTGAAAGAGCATCAGCAGGGTGAGAGTTTTGTCATCGTTCTGGGAAACAATGATCAGTTGGTCGAGTGGTTGACCCATAAGGTGGTGGCTGCTGATGAGTCTCAAATTATTGGACGCATTCCCCTTTATTCGGTTCATGAGGTCATTGACATTGTAGAGAATTTTCTGTTGGTTTTCTTAATGATCATTTTTACTTGTTCACTGCTCTTTGCCTACTTTTTTTCACGCGGGATTTCAAAGCCGATTGCTTCATTAAATCAAATTTCCCGGGAAATGGGTAATCTCAACTTCACGAAAAAATATCAGGGAACTAGAAAGGATGAGATCGGTCAACTGGGGGAAACCCTCAATCATATTTCAGATGAGTTAGAAGGGGCGATTCTAAAACTCCAGGAAGAGTTGACAAAGGAGCGTACCTTTGAAAAGATGCGGCAGCGTTTTACCGCTCAGGTATCACATGAAATCCAAACTCCCTTGGCAGTAATTAAAAGTTACGCCGAAGCCTTGGAAGACGGGATCTTGGAGAATGGTGAGGAAGAACGGGAATACTTTGTGACAATTCAGAAAGAAGCCGACAAAATCAGCGGAATCGCCAGTGATCTGCTGGATCTGGCGCAAATCGAATCGGGTGCCTATCAGCTCAAAAAAGAAAGCGTTTACGGAGGTGCGGTCATTGCTTCAGTGGTTGAGCGGTTTGTCAATACCTATCCGGAAAAAAATATTGTTTTTGATAATCACTGTGAACCAGAAATAAAAATGAGCATCGATCGCAAGCGAATGGAGCAGGTTCTTTATAATCTTTTAAACAATGCGATTAAACATGTCAGTCCCGCCGATGGAATGATTCGAGTTGGCTGTGAAATTCAAGAAAAAGAGTGGATTGTTTCTGTTTATAATGTGGGTAAGTCGATTCCGAAAAATGAGATCAATCAGATCTGGGAATACTTTTATAAGGCCCAATCGGATAAAAAGGGCACTGGCTTGGGTCTGGCAATCGTCAAAGGCATTATAATTTGCCATGGTGGCAAGGTGGCTGTGGATAACCGCGATAAGGGTGTGTGGTTTGAAGTAAGGCTGCCGCTGTAAAACTTTAAAATTTGAATTTTCAAAGTGCTCAGATATGTTATAATGAGAAAAAACAGTTAAGTTGACAGGAGTATGGAATGAGTTTATTAAATGAAACACTAAGAAAAATTAAACCACTTAATGAGGAAATGATGAAAACCGCTAAGGAGCGAGTCGACTTTTTACTTAAGCCGGTGGGCAGTCTGGGTACACTAGAAGAGATAGCGGTGCAGTTGGCTGGCATTACCGGTGAAATGTATCCGGACGTCAGCAAAAAAGCGATGCTAGTTTTTGCCGCCGACCATGGCGTTTTTGAAGAAGGCGTTGCCGCCGCGCCCCAGGAAGTTACCGATCTGATGGCGCAGATGATCGTAGCTGGCAAAAGCGGGGTTGCCGCCTTAAGCATGCAGGCAGGAGCCGATATCTTTGTTTGTGATGTTGGTATGAAATCGGATCTGGAAGCAAAATCAAAAATTCTCGATAAAAAAATCAGAAAATCAACTTCTAATATGCGAAAAGGTCCGGCGATGTCCCGAGAAGAAGCCATACAATCTTTAGAGGCAGGAATCGATGTGGCGCAACGTTCGATCGATAATGGCTACAATATTCTCGGAACCGGTGAAGTGGGAATCTCCAACACCACCGCCAGCGCTGCCATCATCGCTGCCCTTAGTGGTATTGATCCGGGGGAACTAACAGGTGCCGGAGCCAATCTGTCGGAAGATAAGCAGGTTGTCAAAGCCCAGGTGATTCGCGATGCCATTGCCCTCAATCAACCTGATAAAAGCGATGCCATCGATGTCCTGGCAAAGGTCGGCGGATTCGAAATCGGCGCCATGGCGGGAGCAATGCTGGCCGGAGCCGCCAACCATATTCCGGTTTTAATTGATGGCTTTATTTCTACCGCCGCGGCCGCCATTGCCATCGGGATTGATCCCAAGGTAAAAGGCTATTTAATCTGTTCCCATGCTTCGGCTGAAAAGGGTGCCGCCTTCGCGTCGGAATTTATCGGTGCCAAACCATTTCTGAACATGGGTATGCGCCTGGGTGAAGGCAGCGGTGCGGCGATTGCCTTTAATATTGTCGAAGCAGCCCTGTACATGAATCGCGAAATGGCAACCTATGGCGATGTTGGCCTGGGTGTTGTTTAAAAAAACTTGACATTATTTTACGGTTAGTAATATAATAATTAAAATATTTAAAAACTATGAATGAGGAAAGTAGTTTTCGTTGGAGTCTTCAGAGAGTTGGTAAGGCTGGAAGCCAATGACAATAACGTAAGTGAAGTTCCCTCAGGAGTTGATTAGCTGAACCGGCGTGAATAGTACCGTTATTCATTTAAGCATTAGGCAAATCCGGTGTCTCTCACCGTTAGAAAAAGCTAGAACAGAGTATTTATGTTCTAAAAAGGTGGATTAGTAACTAATCAAATTAGGTGGTACCGCGAGTCAGACTCGTCCTTTTCAATAAGGACGGGTCTTTTTATTTGCAAGAGATTTATTTGCAAGACGATAAAATGAAGAAGAAAATTTGGAGGAAAAAATGTACTGGAATAAGAGCTACGAATGCATGCCAAGAGAAAATTTACAGGAACTGCAATTGGAAAGATTAAAGCGAATGGTCAATCGAATCTACCATGATGTTCCTTTCTATCGGAATAAGTTTCAGGAAATTGGGTTAATGCCGGAGGATGTCAAATCCCTGGATGATCTAAAAAAGCTGCCTTTTACCACGAAGGTAGACTTACGGGATAATTACCCCTATGGTCTTTTTACGGTGCCGATGGAACAGATTGTTAGAATCCATGCATCATCCGGCACTACCGGTAAGCCAACGGTGGTGGGATATACCCGCAATGATATTTCGATGTGGTCAGAATTGATGGCGCGTTCATTGGTCGCCGCTGGAGCAGGACCTCATTCGGTGATCCAGAATGCCTATGGTTATGGGCTGTTTACCGGTGGTTTGGGAGTCCATTACGGGGCCGAAAGACTTGGTGCCTCAATCATTCCGATCTCCGGCGGAAATACCGCGAAACAGATCATGATTATGCAAGATTTTGGCTCAACCATATTGACATGTACCCCGTCTTATGCTATCTATTTAGCAGAGGTGTTGGCGGAGTCGGGAATTGATCCGGCAAGCCTTAAGATTCGGGCTGGTATTTTTGGAGCCGAACCCTGGTCAGAAAATATCCGTAAAGAAATTGAGAAAAAACTAAAAATCAAAGCCTTTGATATCTATGGCTTATCAGAAATCATGGGGCCGGGAGTTGCCATCGAATGTGAAGCCCAGGATGGCCTGCATGTTTGGGAAGATCACTTTATTCCGGAAATTATTGATCCCGTTACATTAGAGGTGCTGCCTTACGGTGAACAGGGCGAACTGGTGATTACCACCATTACCAAAGAGGGGATTCCGATTTTGCGTTACCGAACCCGGGATATTACCACCATCAAACCGGAACCCTGTGCCTGTGGCCGAACCCACTTACGAATCAGCCGACTCCAGGGGCGCTCCGATGATATGCTGATTATCCGTGGCGTTAATGTCTTTCCAACTCAGATTGAAAGCGTCCTGTTAGAAATCGGCGAAGTGGAACCCCATTATCAATTGGTCGTCAGAAGAGACGGCTCTTTGGATACCTTAGAAATTAAGGTCGAGCTCAGCGAAGCCTTATTCTCGGATCGGATCAGCAATCTTGAGAATCTCGAAAAACGGATCAGAGATCGGATCCAGTCAATTATCGGAGTCAGTGCCAAGGTCTCCCTGGTAGAACCCAAAAGCCTTCCCCGAAGTGAAGGAAAAAGCCAACGGGTTGTGGATTTAAGAAAGATTTAGGAGAAGAAAAAATGATACGACAAGTTTCCATTTTTATCGAAAACCAAGAAGGCCGACTAAATAATGTGCTAAAAATTCTGGCCGAAAATAAGATCAACATTCGGTCACTGAATATTGCCGATGCTACCGACTTTGGAATTGTGCGTTTGATATTGCAGGAAACCGAAAAAGGCATCGAGGTTCTTAAGAAGAATGATATCATCACCACAGTAACACCGGTTTTAGCTGCTGAAGTTGCTGATGATCCCGGTGGACTAAGTAGGCTGGTGGATGCCTTGACCCAAGCGAAAATCAACATCATCTATGCCTATTCCTTCCTGCCTAAAAAAACCGACAATGCCATCATTATCATTCGGGTTGAAGATGAGGTTCAGCAGAAAGCCATTGAAACCCTGGAAAAGGTTGCTCAGATAAATCTATTAGACCGCGAAACCTTATTGCTGAAATAATTTTGCTTTTTAGGGTAAATTAGAAATATTCGTAATTTTGCTATTGACATTCCGTAAAACTTTTCGTAAGATCAAAGGTATCAATTAAATGTAACTAATAAAATGATTGATACAGGAAAGGCAAACCATGGCGAAGTCAAGAAAAGGAACCCAAACCAAGAGCAATATCATAACGACTGCAAAGGTGTTATTTTATGAGAATGGCTATAACAAAACCGGCATTCAGGACATTGCGGATCACGCCGATGTGAAACTGGGAACCATTACCTATTATTATAAAAAGAAAGACGATATGATCACCGATATTTACAATGTTTTCTTTTTGGCATTGTATGATTATGTTTCATCGGTATCGGAGAACCTTAATCTCTATACCAAGTATTGTTATTCCCTGGTGCTCTATTATGAAGCGATATTAAATGATGAGCGTAACAAGACTCTTTATTATGAGGTGCTGGTAAAAAATGTAAATCCTCACGGACGAACCAACATTACCAATACCCTCAATCGATCCTGCCTGGATTTTCTTAATAAAAACTACATTGAGGCGGATCTCGAAGTCATCGCTCGCTCAGAATATGGTGCTCGAAAAGAACTTTTTATCGATTTCTATGAAAAGAACATCAAGTTTACCAGCCGGGCAATGATCTATTTCTTTATTAGGAATCTGTTCAGACTGATGAACCTCGACGGCGAAATGATCGAAAACACCATTCAGCAAGGCTTTGAATTCTCAAATAAAAACAAACCGGAAGGGATTAAATTTTTAATCTAAAGCATTTTTTAAGGGCAGCAATCCAAGCGATGCTGCCTTTTTTGCGATTTAGATTACGACAACAGGTGCGGAGCTGTTTGTAAGAATTTCGTAAGGAAATTCGGAGTTGTTTTGACAGAAGTTTGTGTTAAAGTTAAACCAGGATGAAACAGAAAGGCGGAAACAAAGAGAATGAGTATTTTAATATGCGATGATGAAAAAGAAATCGTTGAAGCGCTGGAACTTTATTTAAAAAACGAAGGTTATACGATTTTAAAAGCTTATACCGGAAAAGAAGCCATCGCCCTGGTGGAAAAAGAAGAGGTTCAATTGATTATTATGGATGTGATGATGCCAGAAATGGATGGCCTTCGGGCAACCATGAAAATACGAGAGACAAAAAACATCCCGATCATCTTTTTATCGGCCAAAACCGAAGATAATGACAAAATCATGGGTTTGACCATGGGTGGCGATGATTATATTAGTAAACCCTTTAATCCGATGGAGGTGATCGCCCGGGTTAAATCGCAACTACGGCGCTATAACACCCTGGGAGGGTGTCCAGAAAAAGTGGGTACCTACTGTACCGGCGGCCTGGTGCTGGAAGATGACTATAAGCGCTTGACGGTCGATGGCGAAGAGGTGAAACTGACGCCGGTAGAGTACAAGATCATGCTTTTTTTAATGGCGGAGAAAGGCAAGGTGTTTTCGATTGACCAGATTTATGAGAATGTCTGGGAAGAGCCGGCTTATAATTCAGATAACACCGTGGCGGTCCATATTCGCCGGATTCGCGAAAAAATTGAAATTAATCCCAAAGAACCAAAATATTTAAAGGTGGTGTGGGGCATTGGCTACAAAATTGAAAACTATCGGGACTGATCAAAAATTTAAAATCGTTTGTTCGTTTTTAGCGGTGGTCTTTATTACGATCAGTTTGGGGTCTTTGTTTGAAGCTTATTGGTTCAATTGGGATTATATGGCAAATACCAACAATTATCTGGAGAGTGCTGAGCTGGAGAATAAGGTTCTGACCGCCTACGACCGGATCGATCGGGTTTATAATTTCTATCAAAGTGAAGAAAACATTCGTGCTGGAAATGCCATTGATTCAAAAGCCATTGAGACCTATAAATGGGATATATTGGCAGATCGGGACATTTATTACCCAGAGGATATGGGGCTGACTACCGAACAGGAGATGCTCAACGATGTCAGCTTCTGGGAAGCCTATGGTGATGAGCTTGAGCTGCAAAAAAAAGAGCTGATAAATGAAGGGCTCTTTCAGTATGAACGATTAAAAAAAGAGCTTGAGCTAACCCAGGGGTTAGCCTATATCATTGACAGTAAGGGCGTAAAAAACAGTCAGCCCAAGGATGTCGTTCAGGATGATCTGCTTAATCGACGGGTGAGCTTCACCTATAACAAGGGGGCGATATCGTCTAGCCTGTCTAATCTTAACCAAAATGAACCATTGGCTTATGCTGCAGAGCCCGATTTTATGGTAATCATTGGGTTTGATGATGCCTATATCGCCCAACGGGAAGTCATCTACCAGGCAGAGCGGCTGAAATTTCTTTGGCTGATGAGCATTTTCATGGTATTTTTTATTCTGGCTGCCATTTTTGCGCTGCTTGCATGTATTTCGGCTGGGCGTAAAAAAGATCTGCTAGGGATTCACCTTTTACCAATCGATGCATTCTGGATTGATGCCCACTTTTTATTGCTGCTAGGTGTGGAAACACTGATCATTGCAGCGATTGCATTTTTTTATGACCAGAATTTCCCGAGAGCGGTTATGCTGATGCTCATTGCCGTAGGTTCGGCTTTAGGACTAAACTTTTTACTGTCGCTGGTGCGAATTTTAAAAGATGGCAGTTTCTGGGAGCGGTTATTATTTCTTAAACTGATCAAACAAACATGGAAATTCACGAAAACCCAATTCGAAAAAATTAAGCGCTATTATAATGATGTCATGAAGGGATCACCGACTGTGAAACGATTTATGTTCTGGGCAATTCTACTAGTTGTTCTGGCGCTATCTGTACAGGTACCGATTCTCGGCATCTGCTCTTTTATCTGTATTCTTTATCTGCTCTATTTAGGTGGTAAGAAAGCGAAGAAGTATGATGGCATTCTGGAAGGATTGGATCGCATAAAAAATGGCGAAGTTGATTATAAGCTAACCGGTTTTGATGGCGCTTTGGGAGAGCTGGCGGAGGGCATTAATGCCATTGGTGATGGTATCGCATCAGCGGTATCCGAAGAAGTAAAAAGCCAGCGGTTAAAAACGGAGCTGCTGACCAATGTATCCCACGATATTAGAACCCCGCTGACCTCGATTATCACATCCATCGATCTGTTAAAAAATGGAAACTTAAATCCCGAGGAGAAGCTGAAATATTTAGATGTCTTAGAAAACAAGGCTCACCGCTTAAAAGTGTTGACCGATGATTTGTTTGAAGCAGCTAAAGCTTCATCAGGAAACATTGAAGTGGAGTTTCAGGCCGTTGATATGGAAATGCTGATGACTCAGGGCTTGGGCGAGATGGAAGGAGAGCTGCGAAATTCTCAGCTTGAGTTTATCACCCAATACCCTAAGGATCTTTTTGTCGTAACCGCAGATGGCCGTCTGATCTGGCGGGTGATCGAAAATCTGCTTTTTAATATTCTAAAATATGCCCAAAAAGAATCGCGGGTGTATATTGAGTTTTCAAAATGTGACGAAGAAAAAACGGGAATGATTGTTTTCAAAAATGTCTCGGCCCAACCTCTGAATATTTCACCAGAAGAACTGATGGAACGATTTAAACGCGGTGATGAAACCAGAAACAGTGAAGGCAGCGGTTTAGGTCTGGCCATTGCCAAGGACTTGATGACGATTCAACAGGGCGAGCTGAAACTGGAAATTGATGGGGATCTCTTTAAAGCTGCTATCATCCTTCCGCTGGCAGAATAACACGATAAAATAATCAGTTGAAATATTGAAACGGCTGAAAAGCAGGAAATGCAAATTTTGCTGAACCTGAAAATCATAAAAAAAGACATAGCAAAACCACCTTTAGTGGCAGGTTTGGAATGTCTTTTTTATGTAATGATTGTAAACAAACAATAACAAAGTAAATTATAAACGAACAATGGTCTGGTTTCATTGTGCACGACGGTATAAATCGGTATAATTGAACAAGAATGTACAAGATATAGTGACAATTCATACTAATAAGGAAGTAACCAATGAAAAAGACCAAAAGTATCAGGCTGTTTTTGTACTTAGTCTTAATGATCATTTTAAATCTGGCATGCTTTCCAATCGGCATTTTGG
>JAHIQT010000117.1 GCA_018903255.1 Bacillota bacterium
AATATTTAAATCTTATGCTGGCCGATTATGTCAACTGGTATAACAACATTCGGATTCACTCATCATTAGGGTATCTCACACCAGCCGTATATCGGAAATTAGCCCACAAATAAGTTGTCTAAAAAAGTGTTGACAATCCACCTTTTCCTCCGGCGTATAATTACTGTCAGAATCCACCTCCATGGTAACCTCTAATTTAGGTGTATTTGTATTGAGGGATAATAGGACAACCGTCTCCACATGCCCGGTATGCGGAAACATATCCACCAACTTCACCTTCTTCACCTCATACCCCGCGGCCACAAAAAACGGCAGATCCCGGGCCAGCGATGTCGCTTTACAGGAAACGTACACAAACACCTTGGGTTTAAAATCCAGAATTTTAAAGATCGCTTTGGGGTGGATGCCATCCCGGGGTGGGTCTAAAATAATCACATCAGCCGGGTCATGGAGGTTGTCCACCTCCACCATCACATCGCCAGCGATAAACTGGCAGTTGTCGAGGCCGTTCTTGGTGGCGTTGGCTTTGGCGGCTTCGACCGCTGCAGCGACCAGCTCGATCCCAACCACCTTTTTAGAAACGGGCGCCAGTACCTGGGCAATGGTGCCGGTGCCACAGTACAGATCATAAATGACCTCGTTGTGTTCCTGACCGACAAAATCTCGGACCACCGAATAGAGTTTTTCCGCTCCTAAGGTATTGGTCTGGAAAAAGGAAAAACTGGTGATTTCAAAGGTCAGTCCTAAAATCTTATCTTCAATTTTGTCTTCGCCATACAGGGTTTTGGCGGTTTCGGCTTTGACCACATCGGCTACCCCATCGTTTTGGGTATGGAGAATCCCCCGGATCTGGCCAATAAGCGATAGCTCCAACAGGCATTTGACAAAGGCGGCTTCGTCCAGGGTTCCCTGGCTGGTGGTGGCCAAATTAATCAGCAGATCGCCGGTGTGTTTGCCCTTACGGACGACCAGATGTCTTAAAAAGCCTTCGTGGCTGCGTTTATGAAAATAGCTGTCTCCGGTTTGGGCAAAATAGCCCAGCACCGCCGTTTGAATCTGGTTAAAATCTTCGTCGGTAATCTGGCAGCCATCGGTTTTGACGATATTATAGAAGCTGCCCTGTTCGTGAAGTCCCAGCATCAGCGGACCATCTTTTTCGTTATCGCCGAAAGAATATTCCATCTTGTTGCGGTAACCAAAAACCTCGGGGCTGGGGACAATCCCCTCATAGGCAAAACCGGCTATTCCGGCCTGCTCCAGTAGCTTTAAGACATAGCTTTCTTTGAGCTTTAACTGTTCTTGATAGGGCAGGTTCTGGTAGGTACAGCCCCCGCATTTATCAAAGACATCGCAGGCGGCGTCAATTTCGTTGGGGGCTTTTTCCAGCACTTCGATGATCCGGCCTTCATACTTTTTTCGTTTCTTGGCAATGGTAACCCGTACCCGCTGGCCCGGCAGGCCGTTTTTCATGACGACTTTTTTTTCGCCGTGCATTCCCCAGGATTTACCGGGGAAATTAAATCCCTCTATCTTTAATTCAATCACTTCATTCTTTTTCATATGGACTCCTTGTCATAAATTGCTAAAATGCCGCCACTCCTGATGATCATTTTGAGAATAATTATATCATTAGCGCTTCTGATGTCAAAGCATCCGCCCAAATAAAAAGAACCACTTCGTAATGAAGTGATTCTCTCATTTTATCGGTTAATCAACCGGCATAATAATTCAGCTTATCCATCAAAACACCTTTTGATTGGAGCCCGACGATGGTTTCCACCACTTCGCCGTCTTTAAAAATTTTCATTGTTGGTACACTCATCACCCGGTATTGCTGAGCCAGGCTCTGGGTCTGATCGATATCGACCTTATAAACACTGGCTTTGTCTTTTAACTGCTCGGCGACTTCTTCCAACACAGGTGCCAATGCTTTACAGGGTCCGCACCAGGTCGCAAAAAAATCTACTAAAACAACGCCTTTTCCTTTTAAAACAAGATTATCAAACTCTGTTTGATCTAATATCTTTGCCATTTTTTATCTCCTTTATTTCTAATTTTTTCTAGTTATTTACTACCGACATATTTATTTTTTCCGCAATCGCCGCTAGTTCTTCCAAACACTTCTGGTTATCCAATGCCGGCAGCTCATCGGTATGGGAAAACTGAACAAAACCAATCTCTTCACAGCTCAGGGTTTTTTTGTACCATTCCAGGGTATTATCGACAGCCTGGAACTGACGCGGATAATAAGGCGCCCCACCGATACCAATGATTAGAATTTTTTTATTTTTGATGACCGACTTATCCTCAAGGTTATAAATCATTTGAGTTCGGTCAATTAGCGCTTTTATTTTTGAAGGAAATGCGCTGAAATAAACGGGACTGGCTACAATCAGCAAGTCGCAGCTTTCCATTTTTTTGTAAATTTCGGTCATATCATCTTTGATAATACATTCTCCTTGATGAGGGATGCAGTGATCACAGGCGGTACAAGCCTGAACGTTTATCTGATTGACATTATATTCAAACAATTCATGTTCAACTTTAATTTTGCCCATAAAATAGTCAAGCGCCTTCTGTGTGTTCTGGTTATTCCGATGACTTCCAATAATTGCTACAATTTCCATTGGTTTTCCTTTCCTGGTGGATCCTTTTTAGTTATTTAGGAATATTATACCCGATTTCTTGCAGCATTAACACTGTCTAATTATCTGGTGAAAAATCTTCTTGCAAATTGATTAAGTCTTTTCAAAAAAGAAAAAAACCGAAGCCGTGTGAAAAGCGTTCGGTTTTTTCTAAAAACTTTGAAAGAGGGTAACTTGTTATGTCTAAATAATACTCTATTTCCCTTAAGTTTTTCTTAAAACTATCATATTTTGACCATTTTTTTTAATATTTCAATAAATTTACTGGTGCATTGGATCTTTGCACAACAAATTTTTCCCTGTTCGTCATGTTGAATCACATACTTTCTTTTTCCGTCCATATTTGTCAGGGTGAAATTGCGCATTTGACCATCAACTTTTTTGGCTTCCTCGCTTGGTAATATTTTTTTGATGTCATCAAGCCTTACTTCCAAGACGGTTTTTTTCCAAAAAAATATTTTTCGGTCAATCGTTAGCCGGTCGTGGGTGATGACCATCTCATAGGCGGTTGTAATATATCGAAGTGAAATTAAAAAACCACCCATCATAACAATCAGACTGATCACACCAACAATCGTTTTTAACCGATAATCTTCCAGGGTATTAGCATATTGATTGTATAAAAATGTATAACCTACCACCACCACCATTAATATTCCCAGGGTCGTGATGCTGATTTGCTTGCTTTCAAGGGTTTCCCGTGCTTTTACTGCCATATATCCTCCATATTTCTGTAGTCATTTTCATTATAACCGATTGATCCCATAAAAAAAAGAGCTTTAGCTCTTTTTTAACCATTGTTTTCTAGTCTTCTGGTGAAAAATCTTCTTTTCCAACACCGCATAGCGGGCAGACCCAATCCTCGGGAATATCTTCAAAAGCTGTTCCCGGACTAACCCCGCTATCAGGATCCCCAACCTCAGGATCATAAACATAACCACAAATATCGCATACGTATTTCTGCATTTTTTCCACCTCCAGACTCTATCTGTCATTGATTTTATTTCATGGGTATTTATATACCCCTGTATTTGATACTCTAACACGATCAGAAAAATAAATTGGATTGCCTCAAAAGATTGACGCTACGTTTATGACATGTTAAAGGCACCTTCCTGAAAACTCTGGAAGGTGCCTTTTCTCAATACTTCTAACTAGTCTTGAACAATTGCTTCTACTGGACATTGCTCTTCACAAGCGCCGCAATCAGTACAAGTAGCTGCATCGATAACATAGATATCGCCTTCAGCGATTGCTTCTACTGGACATTCATCCAAGCAAGAGCCACAAGCAATACATTCGTCTGTAATTTTATAAGCCATCTAAAAAACCCTCCTTTTAGCATTAACAACATCTTTATTATATCCTTTTTTGCAGTGAAATCAAGATGATTATTTGTCTTTTTTGACTTTTTCGAATTTTTTTACCTCAATTTCTTCTAAAAGATATTTTTTCACCTCAGTTTCGTCCTTATTGACCTGAATTTTGACGAAAACGGTTTCTTCCAGAATGCTTAACTTAAATACTTCACCCTCACCATCGGCTGTGATGACTCTTTGTCCCACTTTAGGCAGTTTTTTCGAAACCTCTTCATAAAACTCCTGTTCATAGGTCAGGCAGCATAAAAGCCGACCACAGATCCCTGAAATCTTAGTCGAATTAAGGGAAAGATTTTGTTCTTTGGCCATTTTAATGGAAACCGGCGTAAAATCACCCAGCCATTGGGCACAACAAGTGGTTCGTCCGCAAACGCCCAAACCTTTAAATAGTTTGGCCTCATCGCGAACCCCAATTTGTCTTAGCTCAATCCGCACCTTAAAGATCGAAGCCAGATCTTTGACCAATTCTCTAAAATCAACCCGACCTTCAGCGGTAAAATAAAAAATCGCCTTTTTCTGATCAAAGGTGTATTCAACATCGATGAGTTTCATTTCCAACTTGTGCTTTTTTGCCTTAGTAATAAAAATTGCTTTGGCATCTTGCTCGTTTTGTTTGAGTTTATTAAATTCGATGGTATCGGCTTCGGTCGCTTTACGGATGACCGGTTTTACTGGAGCCACCATTTCTTCTTCATCGACGACTCTGGCTGTTAAGGCAATTTCACCATACTCAATACCTCTGACAGTTTCCACAATAACCGGATCAAACTGTTCAAATGCTATATCCAGGGGATCAAAATAATATATTTTTCCCACTTTTTTAAATCGTACCCCGACGACTGATTTTCCCATTGGATTTATCCTTTCTGAATTTTCATTATCTTAATGAAACACTTCTCCCATTGTAACCTTAAATTTACATTATATTGTATCGTCGCCATCATTTCAAATAAAGTTTTAATAATTGCCTGATTTTTTTGATTGGTCAATAATTGCAGGTAGGCTCTGTGGGCGGGATTCGGCTCGCCATGATCAGCCAGGGGATGACCTTCTAGCAGCAGATTTAGCTCATAGAACCAGTGAATAAAAAACTCCAGGTTCTCCTGGCTGGTGACCTTATCCTTGGCTAAAAGCTCTGCCAACGTAAAGACCTTAATTTCATTCCCTTTTAACAGGCCGTAAAGCTCTCTGAGATAAGCGGTCCTTTCTTTCTGGATCTCGCTGTTACTAAGCAGATACAAGGCCATTCCCGGCGATCCACCAGCCGCCATTACGGCCTCTGAGACCAATCCTTGCTCAAACTCAGTTTCTTTTAAAATAATTTTCTCGATATCCAAAATGCGCAGCGGCTGAAAATGATAGCTCTGACAGCGCGATCGGATCGTCGGTAAAATGGCTTGGTAATGACTGGTGATGAGGATAAAGATATTATAGCTAAGCGGCTCTTCCAACGACTTTAACAGGCTGTTCTGAGCCTCTGGGGTCATTCTTTCGGCTCCATCAATGATATTAATCCGCCAATTTCCCGAATAGGGTTTAACCGACAGCTGACTGATCATTTCGCGCACCTGACTGATTTTAATGCTGGTTTCTCCGGCTTTGGGAGCGACAATTCTGACATCTGGATAGTTTTCATGATCAATCTGGATGCAAACGGAACAATGGCCACAGCCTTTGTCGATCTGATCCTGACATAAGAGCGCTTTAGCAAATTCCCGGGCAGTTTTCATTTTCCCGAGACCATCAATTCCTGAAAAAAGGTAAGCATGGCTTACCTCATTGAACCTTATTTCTTTTTCCAGGTGACTTGTGATGGTTTGATGACCCTGTATCTTTTCAAACATATTTCACCTCTCACAAACGTCAATTAGTGGGGTTTTTTCTTTTTTTCATCACGGTTATCCCCATCATCTGTATTCAGTCCCATTTCCTCATCGAGTTCAGCACTGAATTCTTCATAATCCAGCAGTTTGGCAGCCTCTTCGAAATCGCTATCTTTAACATAGACTTCAATATGAGCCGGTGTAAAATTTCCCATAAAGATGCTGCGAATCGGTCCACCAAAGCCTTTTTCTTTCGTAATTACCGGTATTCCATTGGCACTTAGATAATTCTTAAGCAGGATAAAATCCATATCTGAGTCGGCCATGGTTAAATAGGTATATTGATCTTCAATCATTTGATTTACACTCCTTTATGCATTCCCAGATTTCCTCATGGATGCTTTTGATACTTCGCAACTGCTTATCTTGAACACAATTGATTTCCGTCCATCCGTATTCCGCTACCAGCGCCAAGGCACTGTGGTAAGAATCGCTGAGATGTGCCGGGCTATTTTCATGAATGTCTTTTTCCTGTTTGCCAGTTATTTTATTGTTCCGGTTTTTGATCAGCTGCTGGTTAATCTCCGGGGGAATGTTAAGAAAAAAAACCCGATCCGGAATCGGCAGACCATAGAGATTAAATTCAAAATCCCACAGCCAGGAAAGAAACCGTTGCCGTTCTTTAGGATCCTTTATTTTTCCCGCCTGATGAACCATATTAGAGGTGGTATAACGGTCTACCAGCACCAGCCCACCCTGCTTCAAAAAGTCCTCGTAATCTTCCTTATAGGAGGCATAACGGTCGGCTGCGTAAAAGGTGGACGCGATATAGGGGCTGATGCTCTCAGGTTCCTTCCCGAAAGCCCCTTCCAAGTATAATTTTACCATGGCTGAGGATTTTTTGTCATAGCGCGGGTAAGAAATTTTCATAACTTTTTCCCCGTCTTTCACCAGCCGGTCATAGAGTAGCTCGGTTTGGGTCTGTTTCCCACTACCATCCACTCCTTCGATGACGATCAGTTGTCCCTGATGATTCTTTTTCATGATTACCGGCTCCTTTTTTATGATCGTTACTGTTCTGTTTACATCGATCCCCACTACCGCGACCTGTTGATCCAGCAGATCGCTTAAATAAACTGCCATTTCCGGGCTGATTCGACTGCCGGGGAGTAGCACCGGTATCCCGGGGGGATAGGGGATAATAAAATCACCGACTAGCTGACCCACAGCCAACTCCAGCACCATCTTGCTCCGCTGTTTAGTATTAAGGGCTTCCCAAAGCGGTACTTCACTTTTTAAAGCCGTGCTGAAATCAACACTTTCACGCAGACTAGCTAGAGCCTTTTTTTCTTTTTCTTCTGCTAATTCCTGCTTGATGGTTTTATTTATATCACAGATAGCTTGGGTTATTCTTTTTAAATCATCCCCGGTCGTACCCATCCCGGTCATCGCCAGGACGTGGTTAGCTCCGGACATTTCGCATTGGATTCCGTATTTTGCTGATAGCCGGTCTGCTAACTCGGTTCCGGTGATGCCCCGGGTCACAAAAAGCCACTTGCTGCGATCATAATCATTGACCGGGTCATTGCCATCATATAGGATAATCGGCTCCTGATCGTTCTGATGCTGGCAGAAATCACGATGTTCAGCGACAATGGTATTAAAAATAATTTCACCCTCTTCATAGGCGTCGTCGACGGCCTCTTCCACCGAGATCATCAGCGGATAGCTGGGTGATGAGCTTTGCAGCAGGCTGAGATAGGCTTTAATTTTTTGCCGATCGACTCGGTTGCCCTGAAAATGAATCAGCGAGCTTTGGGTCAGCGAACCCAGTATTTTATGGGTGCTCTGAATCACCACATCGGCTCCGGCTGACAAGGCATCGATCGGCAGCTTGTCACTAAAGGCCAGATGGGCACCATGGGCTTCATCGACAATTAAGAATTTCCCCTGCGCATGAAGGATTTCGGCTATTTTTTTGATTTCGCTGGTCGTACCGTAGTAGCTGGGGTTAGTCAGAATCATCCCCCCGATTTCGGGATTTTCAGCCAGCGCCTGATTGACCGATGCGACACTGATCGATTTGGCAAAGCCTATTTTTGACTCAACTTCTGGCGTAATAAAAACTGCTTCCAGGCGCCCCAGAGCCAGCGCGCCAAAGACCGCCCGATGACAGTTAATCGGCACCAGCAGCGGCGCTCCCGGGGAACAGCTGCCCAGGACAGCACTGTGAATGCCAGTAGTGGTGCCATTAACTAAAATCGCTGCTTCCTCGCTTTGATAAATCGCAGCCAGTTTTTTTTGTGCCTGGTCAATGATCCCTTGGGCGTCATGCAGGTTATCGACACCGGGTATTTCGGTGATATCGTAGTCATATAAGGCAAAGGCTTGGCCCCGACCCTTATGTCCCGGCATATGAAATCGATACCGGTTTTGGCTGTTAATTTTATCCAGTTGGTTTTTTATGATACTCTTTTTTAGATCCATCTTTTTCATCTTATTCATGCCTTTATTCTAACACAACCGCTTGCTTTTAAAATCAGAAATTTTACTTTTATCCTTTTAACTTGATGAAAATTATTATATAATGTTTGCGCAAATATATTTATGAGGTGAAGATAAAAATGTCCAGTGAAAAAGTTATTACGATCAATATGGAAAATTTTGAAACCGAAATTTTATCATATAATGGTGCTGTCATGGTGGATTTTTGGGCAGAATGGTGTGGCCCTTGTAAAGCGCTTTCCCCGACAATCGATGAAATTTCTCAGGAGCTTGGCGCTGATATGAAAGTTTGTAAAATCAATGTCGATGAAAACCAGACCTTAGCTCAACAGTTCCGGGTCATGAGCATTCCCACCGTGGTTTTTTTTAAAGATGGTGAGGCCGTCAACCGATTTGTCGGTGTTCGTGAAAAAAATGAATATCTCGATACGATGAAGAGCCTTTAATCCGGCACTTTTAAAAAGTCTAAACAGAATGATGTCATCCTGTTTAGACTTTTTTATTTGACCATATAAGTATGTCGGCAAGGGTCTAGACCACCTGATCATCACGGATCGCCCTTGTTAAACTATTTCTCCAACTTAGATTAATCTATTTTGAGCGCTAATTATGAAACTTTTCCGCCGGAAGCAATGCCATCGACGGTGACCAGGGACAATTTTTTGCCTTTGGTGGCGGCCAGAATCATCCCGTTGGATTCCAGCCCCCGGAGGTTGACCGGTTTTAGGTTGGCAACCAGAATGACGGTTTTTCCGATTAGCTCTTCCGCTTTATAATATTTAGCAATCCCGGATACCACCTGACGCTTTTCCTGACCGACCAGCAGTTGTAAGACCAGCAGGCGATCAGCATCGGGATGGGGTTCACAGGCGACTATTTCAGCCACCCGCAATTGCACCTTGGCAAAGTCGTCAATCGTGATCAGGCCTTCCGGTAATTCCTCATGAGCTTCGGCATTATTTTCTTTTTTTGCTTTTGGGGCTTCTTTGACCGGCTTTTCTGCCTTCTTCTCCAGCTCAATCCGTGGGAACAGGGCATCACAGCGTTCAATCTTGAGACCTTCGGGATAGCCACCAAAATGCTTTATGCTATCCCAAGTTAAACAATCTTCCGGACATTTTAACTGCTCGCCGATTTTTCTGGCGGTTTCTGGCATTGCCGCAGAAATCAGCACGGTGACAATCCGTAGCGACTCGGTCAGGTTATACATCACCTGTGCCAGTCGAGCCTGTTTTTCTGGGGTTTTCCCTAATACCCAGGGTTGGGTTTCATCAATATATTTATTGGAACGGGAAACCAGTTTCCAGGTTTCTTCCAGTGCCCGGCTAAAATCCAGCTTGTCCATGTAGTCGCTGACGATCGCGGGGGTTTTTTCGGCCAGTTCAATCAGTTCACGGTCGATTTCTTCCGTTTCCCGTTCTTTGGGAATCACCCCACCAAAGTACTTATCCGTCATCGCCAGGGTGCGGCTTAGCAGGTTGCCCAGGTCATTGGCCAGGTCTGAATTGATATGGCTAACTAGCAGGTCTTCATTATAAACGCCATCAGAACCATAGCTCATTTCCCGAAGCACATGGTAGCGCAGGGCATCGACGCCGTACTTTTTTACGAGTACCACCGGATCGACAACGTTACCGACCGATTTAGACATTTTGCCACCTTTTAGGAGGATCCAGCCGTGGCCATAAACCTGTTTGGGCAGTGGTAATTTTAAGGCCATCAGGATAATCGGCCAGTAAATGGTATGGAAACGGATGATATCTTTGCCGACCAGATGGACATCGGCCGGCCAGTATTTTTCCATCAGGTCGGGCTTGTCATTAAGGTAGCCCAGCGCTGAAATATAGTTGGGCAGGGCGTCAATCCACACATAAACGACATGTCCGGGGTCAAAATCCACCGGTACCCCCCAGCTAAAAGAGGTTCGGGAGACGCATAAATCGTGGAGACCGGGCTTGATAAAATTATTGATCATTTCATTTTTTCGCGATTCGGGCTGAATAAAATGAGGATTGTCTTCAATGTGTTTCATCAGGTCATCGGCATATTTGGACATTTTAAAGAAGTAGGCTTCTTCCGCGGCTTTTTCCACTGGTCGGCCACAGTCAGGACAGTTCCCTTCAACTAACTGGCTTTCGGTCCAGAAAGATTCGCAAGGTGTACAGTACCAACCTTCATAGTTGGACTTATAAATATCGCCCTGATCATAGAGCTTTTTAAAAATCCGTTGGATCGTCTTTTCATGCTCCGGATCGGTCGTTCGAATAAACTGATCGTAGCTGATGTTCATCGTCTCCCAGAGATTTTTAATCCCGGTGACAATCCCATCGACATAGGCTTGAGGAGCGATCCCAGTGGCTTCGGCGACCTTTTCAATCTTCTGACCATGTTCGTCAGTGCCGGTTAAAAAATAAGTATCATAACCTTGCAGTTTTTTAAACCGGGTAATCGTATCTGCCGCCACGGTGGTGTAGGTATGGCCGATATGGAGGTTTCCACTGGGATAATAAATGGGGGTGCTAATATAAAATGTTTTTTCTGACATAAGTTCTCCTTTTATTGATTCTTCCGTATTTGATGGCTTAATCCACAAAAAACCCCCCGTCCAGTTAAGGGCGAAGGGCTCGCGTTACCACCTTAGTTCGCACTATTCTCACAAATAATGCCTTCATAAGTTATCTAAACTTTCAGTTTTATCGCGTCAAGCGGTCCAGGCTAAAACATTCACCCAAACTTACTCCGAGGCCATCTTCAATGCTTTTTCTGTCACCGGCTTTCACCATCCCGGCTCTCTCTTCACAGTGCCCACACCTACTCTTCTCTTCATCGTAATTTTTTATTACTTTTTTAATTGCTATCCCTATTATACTTTAATTCCAGATTTTTTCAAGGGATTTATCGTTTAACCGCATTATAAACATCCCGCCTGGAAATATTCCGGTCTTTGGCCACGGCTTTCATGGCTTCTTTTTCCGGCAGACCCGTATTGAGATAATATTCCAGATGTTCTTCGAGACTCAGGCTTTCCAGTTCCAGCCCGGCGGCGGCGTTGCCTTCGTCGGCGGTCCGGCCTTCAATACAGAGCACATACTCGCCGCGGGGGTTATGTTCCTGATAATAGTGACGATGTTCCCCAATGGTGCCATATCGGGTTTCTTCATAACGTTTGGTTATTTCTCTTGAAATACTCATTTGCCGATGTCCCAAGCCATGCTGATCAAGAATTTCCAGAGTTTTTGGCAGCCGATGCGGCGATTCGTATAGCACCACCGTAAACTCTGACGCTTCGATTCGTTTGACCCCTTCTTTAACCGCCTTGTTTTCTTTGCCTAAAAAGCCCAGAAACAAAAAGGAGCGGGTATCGAGTCCGGACAGCACCAGGCCGCAGAGGCCGGCGTTAGGCCCGGGGATCACTTCCAGAGCAATCTCATTTTCAACACAGCTTTTTACCAGCACCGATCCCGGATCGGAAATCAGCGGCATCCCGGCATCAGAGATCAGGGCGATATTCTGACCCTGTTTGAGCAGTTCAATCAGTCCTTCGCTGGACTGCTGTTCGTTATGCTGATGATAGGCGACCATCTTTTTAGAAATCTCAAAATGGTTGAGCAGCTTAATCGAATGTCTGGTGTCTTCAGCAGCGATCAGATCAACCTCTTGTAAGACCCGTAATCCCCGAATGCTGATATCATCGAGATTCCCGATTGGGGTACCAACAATATATAGTTTCCCTGACATCTATTCGTTATACAGGTTTCTGGCGACATACACGCCATTGGCGGATGCCTGCATCAAACCTCTAGTTACGCCGGCGCCGTCACCTAACACATAGAGATTCTTAATGCTGGACTGGAAGTTTTTATCAACCGTAACCTTATTGGAATAAAACTTGACCTCGACCCCATAAAGCAGGGTTTCATCGCTGGCCAGACCAGGCGAAACATGATCGAGAGCCTGTATCATTTCAACAATATCCTTCATAATTCGGTAGGGTAATACTAAACAAAGATCGCCGGGAACCGCATCGATTAAGGTCGGTCTAATATTATTTCGCATCAGTCGTTCGTGAGTAGTGCGTCGGCCTCTTAAAAAATCGCCATAACGCTGAACCATGATCTTATTACCGGTCAACATGTTTCCTAACCCGGCAATGTGCTTGCCATAGGCGACCGCTTCCTTAAAGGGCTCCGTGAAGCTTTTGGAAACCAGCAGCGCAAAATTGGTATTGTTGGTTTTTAGCTTATCGGATTTATAACTGTGGCCATTGACCACCGCTAATTGGTTATCGTAATATTCAGTCGAAACGACGCCGCCGGGGTTTGAACAAAAAGTCCTCACGCTGTCATCAAAGGTGGGGGTATAATAAACCAGTTTACCCTCGTAAAGGGCATCATTGATTTCCTGCATAACCTCGTTTCGGGTTTCTAACCGAACCCCGATATCGATTTTGCCGACCTTGGTTTCAACCTTGTAGGCTTCGCACATGGACGTAAACCATTCGGAGCCATCTCGACCGACAGCCACTAGCACCTTATCAGCCATATAGGTTTCACCCTTGGCCACCACGCCGACAACCACCTTATCTTCGACCACCAAACTTTGCACCGGGGTTCGAAATTTAATATCAATCCCCAGATCGTCAATTAGGTAGTTTTGAATCCGCTGGTAAATGGTATAGCCCACCTCAGTACCCATATGACGGACCGGACATTCAATGAGTTTTAAATTGCTCTGAATCGCCTTAGTGCGGATATCCCGAATCTTATCGGGATTATCCAGTCCATGAACCCGTTTGTCGGCGCCAAAGTCAATATACAGATCATCAACATATTTAATCAGATCGACGGTAGCATTATAGCCGATATATTCTGGCAATTCGCCACCGACATCGGGTGAAAGCGACAGCTTACCATCAGAATAAGCTCCGGCTCCGGCAAAACCGGTAGTAATATTGCAGGGCTGACAGCCAATGCAAACATTTGTTTGACGCTTGGGACAAATCCGTTTTTCGATCGAATTGCCCTTTTCCAGCATCAATATCTTAATTTCTTTGTTTTTTTTAGCCAGTTCCATGGCTGCAAAAATACCGCCTGGTCCAGCTCCGATGATTATCACATCATATTTCATGTTGTTCTTCCTTTATGCAAACGCATCCGAGCCGTAGTCATCATTATAACCCACCGCCAGATCGTTGAATTTTGTATATTCGGGTATCCATGCCAAACGAATGGTCCCGGTTGGTCCGTTACGTTGCTTGGCAATGATTAATTCCGATAAATTTTTTAATTCCGGGTTTTGATCGTAATAAAATTCACGATACAAGAGCATGATCACATCGGCATCCTGCTCAATCGAACCGGATTCACGTAAATCCGACATCACCGGATGATGATCAGCCCTTGCATCGGGAGCCCGGCTGAGCTGGGACAAAGCGATCACCGGGGCTTCCATTTCCCTGGCCAGGGCTTTAAGGCCACGGGACATCTCGGAAATTTCATTTTGCCGGTTTTCGCTACGGCTACCACCGCTCATCAGCTGCAGATAATCAATCACAATCAGATCGAGCGCTTTTTCGGTTTTTAGCCGCCGACATTTAGAGCGGACTTCAGAAACGGTGATTCCCGGGGTATCGTCAATAAATATTTTGGCTCCGTAGAGGGTATTATAACCAACTACCATCCGCTCCCAGTCTTCCTTGCTCAGGTTACCGGTACGGACATTGTTGCTGTCTACTAAGGAGGCTGCACAGAGCATCCGCTGAACCAGCTGTTCTTTAGACATTTCGAGGCTAAAAATCGCCACCGAACGGTTATCTTTGATGGCGGCATTTTGAGCAATATTCAAGGCAAAGGCAGTTTTCCCCATCGACGGCCTGGCAGCGACAATAATCAGATCGGAGGGCTGCAAGCCAGAGGTAATATGATTAAGTTCGGTAAAGCCAGTTTCGATACCGGTGAGCTTGCCTTTTTTGCTTTCGATGGCTTCAATTTGAGCCAGGGTAGTGCTGAGGGTCTCTTGAATACTCTGAAAATCGCCGGTTCGCCGTCCCTGGGAAACCTTGAAGATTTCCTGTTCGGCTCGGTCAATCACATCCCCAATATTGTCATACTGACCATAGCTGTCTTCGAGAATCTGGGTTGCGGTGTGGATGAGATTTCGAATCACGGCTTTCTCATGAACGATCTGGCAGTATTCCAGGTAATTGCGATTAATCGGCACCATCTCAATCAGCTCACTGAGGTAGCCAATCCCCCCGATTTTTTCCAGTACCCCGCGATTCCTGAGCGAATTGACTAGGGTCACGGTATCGATCGGTTTTCTTTCATTGTGCAGATCTAGCATCGCTTCATAGATTTCTTTATGGGCTCCCCGATAAAAATCATGAGGCGATAGCAGCTCTTCAGCCCGGGCAATATTTGACTCATCCATTAGAATGGCGCCTAAAACAGACTGCTCCGCTTCTAAATTATGGGGCGGGACTTTGGGATTCATCACCACTTAGTCTCCTAGGCCTCGCCTTTGATGATCACGGTCAGTTTTCCAATCACACCCTGATAGGTTTTAATTTTAACCTCAGCCCGACCCACATTTCGTAGCGGCATCTCCAGTTCAACCTTCCGTTTATCGACCTTAATGTCTTTTTGTTTTTCCAGCGCTTCGGTGATATCTTTACTGGTAACCGATCCAAACAGCTTGCCGTCTTCGCCAGCCCGTTCAGTAATGGTAATTTCGCTTTGATCAATTGTTTTCGCCAATTCGACGGCCGCCTGTCGTTCTGTTTCGACTTTATTGGCTTCTTCAGCCTTGGTTTTTTCGGCGATAGCAATATTTTCTTTATTACCAATCACACCCTTACCGGTTTTAATCAGGAAGTTTCGGCCGTAACCATCTTTCACTTCAACAATTTCACCTTTATTTCCAACATTTTTTACATTTTCTAATAATACTACTTTCATGATCCATTCTCCTTCTTATATTCTTTAATGGCGGTGAGCAACAGTTCTTTTCCGGTTTCAAGATTATTTTCGCCAGGAAATTGCGCTCCGGCAATGGCCAAATGCCCGCCTCCGCCTAGTGTTTCCAGGATTACCTGAACATTGACTTCACCCATCGATCGGGCACTGATGGCCAGACCTTCTTCATTTTTGAGAATAATAAAGGAGGCCACAATCCCTTTAATATTCAGCAGTTCATCGGCTGCCTGAGCCGCAATAACTTTACCATAATCGGTATTGTTTTCAAAGGTTGAGATGGCAATGTTGTCAAAATATATTTTAGCGTTCTTGACTGCATCGGATTTGGCCGTATAGGTATTAAGATCATCCTGCAAAAGAATTTTGCTGACCAAAGTGTCTGCACCTTTTCGTTTTAAGTAAGAGGCCGCTTCAAAGGTGCGCACTCCGGTTTTCAGGGTAAACATTTTGGTGTCCATGCAGATCCCCGCCATCAAGGCATTAGCTTCGATCACTGTCAGATGGTTTTTCTCATCAAAATACTGGAGCAGTTCGGTGACCAGTTCACAGGTCGACGAGGCATAGGTTTCGGTGTAGGTCAGCAGGGTTTCCTTAATGGCCTTTCCGGAACGCCGATGGTGATCGATCACCACAATTTTAGGAATTTGCTCTGCCAGATCTGGCATTTCCAGATAATTCACCGTTTGGGTGTCGACAATAATGAGCAGGGTATTCTTTGTGGCATAGGTTTCAGCTTCTTTAGGGGTGATAAAGGCATCCTGATAAGCCTCATTCTCCAGTAAGTAGTCAAACAGTGATTTGATCGAGTAATTGATTTCGCGGATGACGATCTTCCCTTCCTTACCCAATGATCGGCAGGCTCCCAACAAACCTACCGCCGAGCCGAGGCAATCCATATCGGGGTTCTGATGACCCATCAGTAAAACGTGGTCTGCTTCTTTAATCAGCTCTTTCAGACCATGAGCCTTAACCCGAGCCTTGACTTTCGTCCTTTTTTCGGTGGCTTCGGTTTTTCCGCCGTAGAAGGACATTTTTTCATCTTGTCGAACCACCGCTTGATCACCGCCCCGAGCCAGGGCAATATCTAGCGCTGACCGGGATAGTTCCTGAGATTCAATAATCCCCAGAATACTCTCTGAGATACCAATCCCAATACTGAGGGTTATCGGAATTTTTTCATCATTTTCTATTTCCCGGATGTCATCGAGTATTTTAAAGTTTTCTTTTTGCAGCGCACAGATTTTCCCGCGCTCAAAAATCATTAAGTAGCGATCGCTTTCGTACTTAATCATGGCACTGCCCAGCTGTTTGGCCCATTCGTTTAGTTTAAGATCAACCTGTCCCAAAATCGCTGAGCGTTTATGGCTGGGAATCTGTTCGATGATATCATCATAATTATCGATGACGATATAACAAAATAGTGGCGAATTTTTTCGATACAGCTGCCGTTGTTTACTTTGTTCGGTGATATCAAAGAAATGCAGCAACTCAAAACTGTGAACCTTATCCGAAAAGGCATTGGTAACTACTCCATAATCGCGCTCTTCGTAATGAAAGGTAAATTCATCGGCCTTAACCGCTTCAGCCAGATTAAAATCCAACTCGTTGATGATACATTTTTTAAATAAGCCCTCTTTTTCTTTCTTAAAGGCTTTTCCAAAGGCCTGGTTATACCAATAAATTATCCCCTCATTGTCGACG
>JAHIQT010000118.1 GCA_018903255.1 Bacillota bacterium
GAATCGGTTAACTTTGATCTGCTGGAAAGTTTCGGACAAACTCCGGAAGGCCAGTTTATTAAGAATAATGCCCATCTATATGGCTATATTATTCGTTATCCGGAGGATCAAACAGCCATCACCGGATACGCTTACGAACCCTGGCACCTACGTTACGTGGGAAAAGATGTAGCAGCAGAAATATTTAAAAATAGCCTGACATTTGAAGCCTATCTAACACAAGTTCAATAATTTGCAAAGACATTTTTGCTGGCCGTTTCGGCTATGGCGGAAGGAGCTAAAAAAACCACCGGTCGTGAAGTTTACTTCACAGACAGGTGGTTTTTTTATCAATAAACTGATACAATATGGCTATTCTAAAAAAACCGGAGGTCAACCGTGCAACCAAAAATAATTCTTGCTAGCCAGTCGCCCCGCCGACGGGAGCTGTTTAAGCTGGTAGCTAAAAGCCAGGGCATCAAGGATTTCGTTATCCAGGCGGCCGAAATCGACGAAAAACGGATTGAAGCTGAGATGCTGGCAGATCATGACGGCGATTTTCAGGAGACTGTAAAAAACCTGGTTGGTCAACTGGCGTCCAGAAAGGCTAGCGTTGTCCAAAAAATCAATCCTCGGGCACTGGTGGTCGGAGCAGACACGATGGTCGTGCTTGATGAACAGATTTTAGGCAAACCAGCCGATGAAATAGAAGCCTACCAGATGATTAAACAACTGGCCGGAAACACCCATCAGGTCTTAACCGGTGTCAGCATCCGCTATCGCGACCACGAAGAACGATTCGTCGCGATTTCGACGATCCGTTTTTATCAGTGGGATCATCAGATGCAGCGGGAAGTGGCAGATTATGTGGCCTCCGGAAAAGCGATCGACAAGGCCGGAGCCTATGGCATCCAGGAAGAAGCCGGCCTCTGGGTCAAGTGGATTAAGGGCGATTACAATAATATTGTCGGACTACCGATTGCCAAACTTAACAAGCAGCTCGGTAAAATGCTGGAGCAGATCGCTAACCAGTAAGCAAACCGACCGCCGAAATAAGCGGCCATTGAAAGGAAATAATAATGATGTACTATGAAGAATATGGGGATCAGAAAAACCCGACCATTGTGTTACTCCATTGCGCGGCGATAGTCGAAATCTATTTAAAACAGCATGAGCTGTCCAGTCAGTATCATCTTATTATTCCGCACCTTTATGGAAGCGGCCGCGAAGTGAAACAGGATTTTGAACTGGAAAAAACAATGCTGGCACTGATCCGTCTGATCAAAGGATTGGGCAGTCAGCCAGTTTATCTTGTCGGTCATTCAGAAGGGGCCAATCTGGCTTTGGCACTTGTTTCTCAGGAGCCTGAATTGTTTAAAAAGGCCATTATCAGCAGTCCCATGGTCGATGAAAATGATCGCATTTCGCGGCGTAAGGCCAGCTTTGTTTCGTTATTGTATCCACTGATAAAGAAACGTTGGATGGGCAAGGTTTACGTCAAATTTTTGGGGATTGATGAACCCGACCAGGCGCAGTTTTTTCTGGACTATTGGACTAAAATCAGCCGAACCACTTGGAAAAACTATTTTACCGATCGGGTCACCTTTGAAAAATATCCGGGCTTTCCGGTCAGTTCGGTGCCAATTCTTTGTCTTTATGGGGAAAAAGAACCCAAAGTTATCGCAGCAACGGTAAAAAAAATGCTGGCTCTCAATCCCCATTGTGAAGTGAAGCGGATTGAAAAGGTCGGTCATGATCATCCCATTAAGAAATGGCGAAATTTTCAAGCCGAAATGAAGGGCTTCTTTAGATCGTAGTCCGCTGATGATTTGAAGCAGATCGGGTTGTTTGTTAGCGTAACCATAAGTTGCGATAAGCTAGGGTTCAATATTTTCTACAATTATTAAGTCAAAAATCGGACATGGCGGCAAATTTAGGACCAAATCTGATTAGTTCACCGCAATTGGGGTATAAAATAAACAGCTAATAGAAGGAGGTCTAACTTTATGAAATTCAGAGAATTTACGGTCAATAGTCACTCAACCAGAGAATTTGTCGATAGCAGTGTGGAAGAACGGGATATGAATGAGGTACAAACATATCTGGATGAGCTAAACACTAGCGTCGGTCAGGAAAAGGGTTTTTCCCTGTTCGTCTTAAAAAACGGCGCCGATGTGTATAGCGATCTGGAAGGCTCCGGCGGTTATGGTGGATTGATGATCAAGAGTCCGCATTACATCGCTTTGCGGTTGGATAAAGCCGACCAGGAACTGGAGGTTTACGGAGCTTTTTATATGCAGTCAGTGGTAAAAAAAATCTATGATCTGGGTTTAGGTAGCTGCTGGATCACCCTAAAAGAAATAAGCTCGGCACAAGAAGAAAAATTACTGGCGGGACAGACTGGTACAATTCAGCATTTGCTGGCGTTTGGAAAGCCCGCTAAGAAAGAAGCAAAAAGCGATAGGCATACAACGATCATTAATTGTGATACAAAATACGAACAAAACCCCTATGGAATCACTATGATTAATACTAGCGATGATGCGCGGCTGTCAGTGGTCGATACTATTTTTCTCCAAAACTGGGGAAACGTGGCGCCATTTAAAGAAATGGAAAAAAGAGGGGTTCTGGATCTGCTTTACTACGTCAGAAATTCACCCTCATATCAAAATGGTCAGCCTTGTCGACTGATTCTAAAGGATGGCTATGCGGAACTGTGCGTGGTTAATCCAGAGCAAGAAGAAAACTATACCGATGCCGGAATTATGTTATTCACCCTGGAGGGACTGGCCAAGGAACTGAGCTTTCCGTCTAACTGGCATTTTATCCAGGACGATTCCGGGAATACCGAATATCGCCGGGTCGCCCATTTTGATCTGTAAAACAATTATTAAACAAATAATGAAACTAAAAAGGGCTTTTGCACATCGTTTCTGATGGCAAAAGCTCCTTTTTTATAGATGCTGGAGATGTGTATTGGATCGATTGAGGTACATCAGAGCCAATTCCAGTTTCATTTCGATGCTATTTTTGAGATAAGCCCATTCATCTGTTCGCAGTTTTTTTGCTAAAGCGATTTCTTTTTTTGTGGGTAAGTTGGAACGAAGTTGTGACTTATCTATTGTTTTGCTGGTGCCTAGAATCAGTGAAATATCGTTAGTCTCTGGATGGTTTTCATAATAGGTTGCAAATCTTGACTGTACCATTGTTATTTCCTTTCGTAAAACAAATTTCGGATTAATCTTGTAAATACTTAATCGCTGATCTGATATCAGTATAAACTAAATTTGTTAAGGACTTTTGAACAAAAGGTTAAGGTTTTGTGAAGATTGCAAGAGTATCCAAAAAATATCCCCAAAATATTCCGAGAGAATAACCCTGACTCGAAATCAACAGGACTTTTGTGAGTGCCCCTTCCTTGTCAGCAGCGGTCTTTTAACTTATAATAAAGATATCACAAAAGTCAGGTTCCCCACGGAACCGTCTATCGGAAACACCGATTTACAGGAGGTTGATCGTGACACTTAAAAAAAACCTGAGCCAGTATTTTGGCTATGATACATTTAAAGAAGGACAAGAAAAAATCATTACCGCCGCTATAAATGGCCAGGATGTGCTGGGGATCATGCCCACGGGTGGGGGCAAATCGCTGTGCTATCAGCTGCCTGCTACCCTGCTGCCGGGTATCACGCTGGTGATCTCACCGCTGATTTCACTGATGAAGGATCAGGTCGATGCACTGGGTGAAATGGGAATTGCTTCGACCTTTTTAAACAGCAGTCTCGATGACACGACCTATCAGGAGCGGCTTAAAAAGATCCGTGCCAATCACTATAAGCTCCTATATATCGCCCCGGAACGACTTTGCGCGCCGGCCTTTGTTGACCTGGTGCGGGAGCTTTCGGTTTCTTTGGTAGCAGTCGACGAAGCCCACTGTATTAGCCAGTGGGGCCATGATTTTAGACCCCACTACCGGGAGATTCCCGCTTTTATCAATAATATTTCACCCCGGCCGGTGGTGGCGGCCTATACCGCCACCGCCACCAAGAAAGTTATTCAGGAAATTAAAGCCTTGCTGGCGCTTAAGGAGCCGGTTGAATCGATCATCGGCTTTGACCGGCCCAACCTGCTTTATCAGGTCGTTAAAACCGGCGATAAACTCGGCTATCTCAAGAATACCATCACCCAGACATTTCCCGATCAGTCCGGGATTATCTATTGTGCCACCCGAAAAACGGTCGAAAGCGTTACGGCCAAGCTCAACAGTCTGGGATTTTTAGCTGGTGCCTATCATGGCGGGATGAGTCCCGAGGCGCGCGAGCAGAATCAGCAGGATTTCATTAATGACCGCCTCCATCTGATGGTGGCCACAAATGCCTTTGGGATGGGGATCAACAAGCCGGATGTCCGTTTTATCATCCATTATAATATGCCCCAGAATATGGAGGCCTATTATCAAGAAGCCGGTCGTGGCGGTCGTGACGGTGAACCCAGCCACTGCACAATTCTTTATTCACCCGCCGATATTGTTAAACAGAAACAGCTGATCCAGCTCAATCAGACCTCTCCGGAGCGGGAGACCCTGCTGTTTGAGAACCTTCAGTATCTGGTCGACTATTGCCACACCAATGACTGCCTTAGAAAAAGCATCCTCCAATATTTTGGCGAAACTGCTGACTTTGAACGTTGTGGCAATTGCGGCAATTGTCTGGATCAGTCGGAAATGGTCGATATCACCCTGGACGCCCAAAAGATCCTTTCTTGCATTTATCGGATGAAAAACCGCTTTGGCCTGAACATGGTGATTGCGGTACTGCGGGGCTCGAAAAACAAAAAGGTCTTGGAGCTGGGCTTTGATAAGCTCTCAACCTACGGGATTCTGCAGGACCAGAGTGCCGAAAGCCTGCGGGAAATCATCATGACCCTGGTAGCAAAGGGCTATCTTGTTGTCACCGCCGATGAGTACCCGGTGCTCAAGCTGACCGCGGCCGCTGGCGGGATTTTAAATGGCCAAAAAAGGGTCTTTCATAAAAAACACTTGCTCAATATCAAGGCTGCCAAAGCAAAAACTTCAGGTAAGGCCAAACCGCCGCTGGATTGTGATGAAGCTCTGTTTGAAGAATTGCGCAGCTTGAGACGCAGGATTGCTCAAGAAAAGGGGTTGCCGCCCTATGTGATTTTCCCCGATGCCGCCTTGAAAGAAATGGCAGCTTATTTTCCCCGCACGGAAGCCGAGTTTTTAAAGATCAACGGCGTCGGCCAGGCCCGTTATGAACATTACGGGGCGGTTTTTATTGAAGCGATTAGCAGTTTTGCCGATCATAACCCGATCACCATCAGACCCCGGCCGATCGCGGCAGTTGATGACACTGAAGCCCGGGTGTACATGCGACAAAGAGGAGAAAGTGAGGCCAAGCTTCCCTCATGGGAGCTCAGCTATGATCTGTTTGCTGGCGGGATGACCATTGCTGACATCGCCAAACAGCGCGACCTGACCGAAACCAGTATCGTTAATCATTTAATCCGCTGTGATCAGGAAGGGAAAGCGATCGACTGGAGTGATTTTGTCGATGATCAAAAAGAAATGGCAATCATCAACGCGATCGGAACAGTCGGTCTGGAAGCGCTGCGCCCGATCAAAGAAGCCCTGCCGGAGTCCTACTCTTATAATGATATAAAAATTGTTATCCATAAAAATGACTTACAATAGATTGGAGAAAAGATGACCTCGACAAGCTTAAAAGTAATCGCCCTGATCTTGATGTTTCTGGATCATGTCGGGCAGTTTATCCCGGGTGCGCCGCTGTGGCTGCACTGGCTGGGGCGGATTTCGGCGCCGGTGTTTTTTTTCTGTATGGCCTGGGGCTTTTATTACACCCATGACCGTAAAAAATATCTGCTGCGGATGTACCTTTTTGGTGTGGGGATGGGCTTGATTGATCTGATTAGCAATATTATCATTGCTGAACCCTATGCACTGCTGTTTAACAATATCTTTGTGACGCTTTTGTTGGTCGGCGTAATTGTCTGGCTGATCGAAATCCGAAAAACGGATAAGCAACAAGGCAACAAATATCTTGCCTTGTTTGCTGTCTATCAGATTTTTACCACCCTGCTTTGTATCTTGGCCGGACAAGTGCTGCCCCTTAATGGGATGATGAGCTTTGTCGGGGCTGTCAGCGGCAATCTGATTTTTAACGAGGGCAGTTTTATCTTTGTTTTTATGGGAGTGCTTATCTATTTTAACCGGACTGATAAAAAACGCCTGATCCTGGCCTATGGGCTTTTCTGCCTGGGCTTTTTAGGCCTTGAATGGGCAATCGATCCGCGACCAACCGCCCTGCTTTACAATAATTACCAGTGGATGATGATCGCGGCTCTGCCACTGATGCTTTCTTATAATGGCGAAAAAGGCAGCGGGCTGAAATACCTCTTTTATATTTTTTATCCGCTGCACATTGTCGTCTTATTCTTTGTTGGCAATCTGTTTTTTTAGGGCGGATTGACAAGCCTGGATAGTTTAATATGTCAAGCAAGCAAAGGCCAATAACGGGATCCATCAGTTAGTGATGCCGTGCCTGTATCGAGAAAGGAAGATCGCAGATGCCAAAATCCGTTAGAGCGCAAGAAGAAATAACCATCAAACTCCGCCACGAGATTCTGCTCTGCGGCCAGGAACAGGGAGTTAGTGCGGCCTGTAAAAAATACAAGATCTCCCGAACCCTTTACTATCGCTGGCATAAACGGTTTGATGAACAGGGGCTGGAAGGCTTAAAAGATCAGGTTCGCCATTATCTCCCGCCCAATAAAGCGGCGCTGGCGGTGGAGCAGGCGGTGCTGGATGCGATCGTTGCCTTTCCCGACTATGGTCCTCAAAGTATTGCCTGGTTGTTAGAGGATCAGGATATTATCATCAGTAGCAGCGGGGTCTATAATATTATGTGCCGTCATGAACTTAACCAGAAAGCGGCCAGAAAAAACTATAGCCGCAAAATAAGAAGCGAACAGCAACAAGCACAAGAACCTGAGCAGAAAAACCGCTCGGATCGGGCGCCAGAGCCAGAGCAGCTGACAGTCGGCGAGTGCTGGCTGGCCTGGACGGTCGAACGCGGTTATCAGCCGGGGATCGGCAATCTTTATCAGTATGCGGTGGTCGACTTAAAAAGCGGGGTGGCCTGTTCCCGGCTTTATACCAAAAAAAATTCGGAGTGTGCCCTGGATCTACTATTGGGGGTGGCGATTCCGATGGGCAATGAGTTACTGATGCAGCCAAGCTGGATGATGACGCCCCATCAACAAGAATATACCAGTGGCAGAATTCACAGCCGCCATCTTTATAGCAGTAATCTTCGCGAAATCAATATCAAGCAGGTGATTTGGGAAGAAAAGAATAATCTGTATTCAAAAACCGTCCAGGTATTTAACCAGAAGAGTGGTGATTATCTGGAGTCACTGCTGGAATCGACGGGGTCTTTTGAAGAAATCAAGGACGAATTTCAGAAATTCATTCGTGATTATAATCTTGAGATGTCGCTCGGTTATGGCGAAAATGCCGAGAAAACGCCGATGGAAATCGTTGTCGCGATCAAGGGTGCCGGGGTGACATTGCCCCTGTGGTCGTATCTTAATCGAAAATACTAAGATCAAAAACGCTAGTGGCTTTTAAAAGCGAATGCGATGCTAGCAAGTGGCTAGATTAAAAGCGTCTAGAAATGACGATAAGCAAGGAGAGCAGAACCATGAAAAAGCAGATAGCAGTGGTCGGCGGTGGTTATGGTGGCCTGACGCTGGCCTTTTTTCTTGAAAAAGCCGGCCATGCAGTGACGGTTTTTGAACAGGAAGAACGGGCTGGTGGCCATCTCTGCACCGTCTTTCATAAAAAAGAGTGCTGTGAACTGGGAGTGGTGCTGGGAACCTCAGAAGCATTGATCAAGTTTCTCCGCCACTTAGGTGTCAAGGCCGAGTACAAGTATTTTCATCGCAATTTTTTAGGAGCAGACGGAAAAAAACAGGCACAGATCGCCCCTGATGAAATTGCTGCTTTTCAGGAGCAATTAAAGCGGCTGCCAGAAATTCTGGCGCCGTATCAAGTCGCCTTAAATGCGCTGGGCTGGGAAAACATTCCCGACGCCTTGACGCAGTCCTTTGAATCATGGTGCCATGATAATAATCTCCATACCTTGCTTAAGGTTTATACCCCCCACCTGGTCGCCTTTGGCTTTGGGAAGTCAAGCGAGATTCCGGCCATCTATGCCCTAAAGTATCTGGATCTGATGACCCTGTCATCGATGATTGAGTCGCGGAAGCTGATTGCCTTTAGCAATGGCGCTACCGAAATCATGACGAGACTGGCACAAAAGTTGGAAGACCTCCGCTTAAATACC
>JAHIQT010000119.1 GCA_018903255.1 Bacillota bacterium
TGATCACATCGCCAATATAATAGGGCAAACCACAATTTGCAAAGGAGATATATTCATCCCGCTCAAATAAAATAATCTCATCTTCTTCACTTAAACGTCGTAATCTCGCGGCAGCAGTCGCACCACCGGCAACGCCTCCAACAATTAAAATCTTTTTCATCAATTTTCCTCCTCGTATATTGCATTAATTATTTTTTTTGCACTTTCTGATACTACTTCATAATAAATTTCAGTGCCAGAACGATATCCTTTAACGATCCCAGCACTTTTTAACTTTGCCAGGTGTTGAGAAATAGATGATTGTGATACCCCAAGACATTCTTCCATCGTGGTCACATTACAACTGCCCTTTTTTATCAGACCTCTGGCAATACATAAGCGAATCGGATTTCCTAAAATTTTTAATATCTCAGCTTGTTCATCACAATCTTTCGGTTTCATTTCCATTAGATTTCTCCAATCAACGATGTTAATGATAATAACATTATATTATAACATGTTAATATGTCAAGTGCTTTTTTTATAGTTACTTTTGTAGCTATTCTTTATATATACCATAATTTACAATTGCTAAACATTTGACTCTGTTAATCTATCTAAGTATTAGACTAGACCTACCTACGCTTATTCCCCTGAGAATACAAGCCTTGCCGAATCTTATTCTAACCCTGAATAACAAAGATCCTCTTGAAAGGCACCCTGGCGGGAATCACTTTTTTAAAGCAACCGCAAAAAAGCCGAAAAATCAGGCTGTCCTAACGGTCAACCTGATTTTCCGGCTTTTAAAATACTCCAATGATAAATACTCTATCAAAAATACCCGGATTATTTTTTTCAACTAGTCCAAGTTTTAATTGATACCCCGCATCTAAAAAAAAGATAACACCCTTGATTATTGACCGATTTTAGACTATAATAAGATAGAAAAAGTGTTTACAAAAGGAACGCGGTAAAAATCCGCGACAGTTTCTTTGCTACTGTAAGGAGAAGAACATGGACGCATTCAGTCATTGGGTTAACCAAGAAGGCTGTGTGTATGATGTCCCTCTGAGTCAGGATATTTTTGTAAAAACACGATCTGTTTGAAGCTTCAAAGAAGGCTATAAAATGTGAGAATAAAACGAAATGACGGCCTACAGATCAACCGCAGGCGTCACGGAAACAACTCCGTCTTTGCAAACCTTTTTTGATAAGGTTTTTTTATTTTTTTGCAGACTGGAGGATTATTTTTTGGCTAATAATAAAAATCGTATTGCCCTCATCGGACGGATCGGCAGCGGTAAAACCACCTTGTTTTTACGGCTGACTAATGAATTTATTGCCTCTGGGAAAACCCAGCAAGTCAGTTATTCTGATCATTTTATTGATACCCCCGGCGAATTTGTTGAATTACCCTGTTTTCGCCCTCAGGCGATTAATGTAACCTGTGACGCGGGGCTGATTATTCTAATTAATTCCAGCACCGATCACCAAAACTCGGTTCCACCTAATTTTGTCTGTACCTATAACATCCCCGTAATTGGCGTCATTACCAAAATCGATCATAAGCACTGTAACCTCAAGCGAAGTCAACGCTACCTGACTTATGCCGGTGTCCACCCTGATAAGATTCACCGGGTAAGTGCATTGACCGGCGAAGGAATCTCTGAACTTAAGACAGTTATTCAAGAATATGTCGCTTTTGAACATTAAGCAAACGGCCTGCCGTAGACTTAATTTCAAACGACGATGCGATTGCTAAATTTGCGTCTTAATCCTTTCCCACTTCACCAAGCCTTGTTATTGTTCGGCCAGCTCAAAGGCGGCCTTTTTTAACACGCAGTCCAGCGAGGCGTCCTGTTTTGTTTCATCATTTAAGATCAGGCGCGAGGGACAGCCCCCGGGACAGACGGTATAATAGTCACATGTTTTACAGGCTTGCGGTTCCGCCTTTACAATGGCAATGTTTTTTAAGGGTCGCGCTTTTACCACATTGCCCATAAAGTATTTTGGATTTTCAATCAGTGATCCGCAAGGGTAAACATCCCCATGGGGCAGCACAACATAGGATCGGCCACAGGACGCATAACAGTATTCCTTGTTGCAAGCGGTCATTTTCAACCGCTGCTTCGCTTCATGAACCTCCCGGATCACGATTTTTTTGCCAGTCAGCTGATATAATTCCTCAGCGGTCTCAACCATTTTTGTCAACGCTGTCTTGATTTGCTCTGGAGTTGCTTTTTTGATGATCGCTCGCTGGTCTCTGGCTCGTCCCGCATCCCGCAGTAAATCAAGGCCGATTCCACCCACATTTCCCAGATAGTATGCGAAATTGACCAGCTTGGGAAGCTGAGAGACGCTGTAACTGGTTACCACGCTGTTTAAATTAATTCTCATCCCTTGATCAGCCAGACAGCCAATCCCGGCGATGACTGCTCTTGTTTTCCCCCGGGTAAACTCATTTACCTCGGGGGGGCCATCCAGACTTACCCCTAAGGCAATCTTCATTTTTTTGAGGCCCGCGGCAATCTCCGGGGTAATGCAGGTGCCGTTGGTCTGCATCTGGAAGCTGGCATCATAATTCTTTTCTTTCACATAAGAAACCACCTGACAAATCAATGGGTAGTTAAGCAGTGGTTCTCCCCCGGCGAACTGAATTTTCATGTGTTGATCTGAAAACAGATCCAGCGTCTGCGCCGCGGTCTCAAAATCCATATCCGTTTTTAGAGGGGTTGAACCGGCATAGCAGTATTTACAGGCTAGATTACAGCGGCTGGTTGTCCAAAGGACAATCAACACGATATCTTTTGATATAACAAACACTTCCTTTACAATTATTAAAACAACACCGGGTGATTTATTTTAGCTATATAAGTCGAATTAAAGAATTTTGTAAATCGAACTGGCTAATTGCGCAGTGTGTGGGCGATCACGGATCGCCCCTACGTTAAATCTTTAATTGAACATATATATTTTCACAAATTTCGTTCTGAATCAAATAAGACATCCAATTTCTTGATGCTATTATGCCAGGCTTCCACCTCCTGGTGACCGACAATTTCAATGGTGCCACCCTGATAATCCCCCTGGGATTCTTCCATCAGCTCTTCCATATCGCCCTCTATTTTCATATAAATATTTGTTAAAATCTCTAATGCCTCGGCGCTGGGATTCCATTTTTTTCGTTGCTGGAGCTCCAGAAATCGTCTTGACATTTCCTCAATGGCAAAGTTATTCTCCTGACTAAGCCAGTTGACCATTTCCGGATCGCCAAGATAGGTCTTAACCATTTCATCAATAGCCATATCATCGATATTTTTCGTGGTGCACTTCCAGCTAAAGATGGTTTGCGCCTTTCGCATCACCTCGGCGGCACCACTATAGCCCTTATCGATCACCGAACGGTTCCAGAGCGGATTAAAAAAAGTGCCTTCCATAATGCGATTGAGCTCGTCTGCCATTGTTGTAATGACCACCTTTTCTTTATTGTTGGAGGTCCCGTGATATTGTTTGAGCGCATCCTGATCAAACTGATTTTTGACCATATTAAAACCGCCGATCACCGAGGCGCTATAGCCGGATGAAAGCAGGTCATAACGGTTACTCACCGAGGTTTCAAATACAAGCTCCGCCGACTTGACGTTATCCACAAATTCTTTATGAGAAACCTCTCCACTTAAACCGTCGCCATAGGCATATCCGGAAAAAGAGGTAAATATCTTGGCCAGCTCATCTTCTGACTCCCAGGCACTGGCTTTTAAGGCCAGATCTACGCCCGAGCCGTAGGTTCCCGGCTTGTCGCCAAAGATCCGCATAGTGGCACGCCGCCACGTCGTTTGCTTATCCATTGCTTCCGCCCCCGTCATTTCATTGACCGTTTTTAAGGTATTGCGGCGAACAAAATTTAAGGTTTCTGGTTCCTTAAGGGTCGCAACCATTTGCACCGCCCGATCCATCAAGGCAATCAGATCGGGATAGGAATCTCTTAAAACGCCGGAGATTCGGATGATCACATCAATTCTGGGCCGTCCCAGTGCTTCTAATGGAATCGCCTTTACATCCATCACAATCCCCGATTCATTCCAGATTGGCGTGACGCCCAATAGCGCCAGAACCTGGGAAAGCTGTTCCCCCCTGGTCATCGAGATATCGGTGGAGATCATATTCATGGCAACCTTTTCGGGAAATAGTCCGTCGTCTTTTTGATGTTGGCTAATTAATTGATCGGCCATTTCCACACCAATGGCATAGGCCGATTGGGTTGGGACTTTTTGAGTATCCATCAAGTAGAAATTTCGCCCGGTTGGCATAATCCGATTCAGTCCATCCCGGGGTGAGCCCGACAGTCCCGGCTCAATGTAATCCCCCATCAGGGCCTTTATCAGTGCGCTTGATTCATTTTCAACCCTAAGCAGGCTGCTGCGGTTACTATTTATTTCATTTTCCAGAACTGCCGCTTCCAGAATGCCTGGCACCATCACATCACTGGAGTGCGACTGGGATTCTGCAGTTTTAGTTTGGTTGAGCAGACCAGAAATCAACAACAGCATTTCTGAATGATAGGTATAGTCATCAATACAGTCTTTTTTCACTAGCGATGCATATAAGCTGGTTCCATCAATTGATTCTTTGATATAAGATACCTGATGACTGAGTTTGGGAACCTCTCCCCAAATATGATTCTCCTGTTCAAAGGAGTGGGTAATGGACTGGGTCAATAAGCCCTTGAGTTTTTTTACGCCTTCTAAAAATGTCACTTCTTTTTCAACGATTTTGCGATATTCCGGCGTCTGATTGATTCGGGTTTTAATGCTATTCTGCATCACTTCAACCTGCTGACTTTGAACATCGACCGCCTCCAGGTAGCTTCCCAACTCATTAATAAAATCGATCCGCGTATAATCAGTATTGAGACAGCTAGGCAGATAATCAAGCACAACCGCATAATTGCGGCGCTTGGTGCCCACGCCTTCGACGCCGATGGCGGCATTATAACAATAAAAATTAGGCAGATTACCAATCACCACGTCCGGCCAGCAAAATTCTGACAACGCATTGGTTTTTCCCGGCAAATGCTCCAAACTGCCAGCAGTTCCGACGTGAACGACGGCATGAGCCTTTAACAACTCATCAATATAGCGATAGGTGGCCAGATACTGATGGGGCGGCGGGCAGGCTGGATCATGAAGAATCTTGCAGACTTCCCCGGTACATTTCGGGCCATAACAGCCCCGTTTGGGCTGAAGCATCACCCACACATTGCCAAAATTCAGCCCGGTAATGACCAGTTGATTCTCGAAAACCATCCCTTCGCCGGGCGGCGGCCCCCAGGCTGCTTCCATCGGTGCTCTGAGCAGCGGGTCCAATTTCTCATAGAATTGATTATATCCGCCCTGGCCGGACAGTGGCATCCGATAGATGTCACCGCCAGCCTTGACGATGTCCTCAACCGTGGTCCAACGAAAATCCTGATAGGCTTTTTTATCCAGCATCATTTTTTTGAGTGCCGGTCCATCGGCGGGAATGTTCGCTATCTGGTAGCCTGCGGCTTTCAAGGTTTTTAACATCCGCACCACACTTTCAAAGACATTAAGCCCGGCCCCTGATCCCAGTGTCGCTTCAACGCCCGCACAGGGTGAACAGTGCAGCATCAGCACGATTTTTTTGTCGGCAATTGTGGCCTTTTTTAATTCAATGCGGCGGATTATTCTGGCAACCAGCCGCGAAATCCGCTCAGGAATCGGCGTCGTCCCCAGCATATCCTGGGCATCTTTGCGGGTGCCAATAATAATGGGTTCTATCATCCCCATCATTTCACTGGTGGTAAAGGCCCAGGATATTTCCGCTGAAAGACCCGCTAAACTTCCTTCCCACTGCTGCTGATTCTGGAGCCGACTGACAACCGGCCGAAAAACCGGGATATTCATTTCCTTAAAAACATCCACACTTTGAGAAAACAAATCTCCGGATTGCGTATTTCCGGTAGCGGCCTGCATTTGAAAATTAATGAGTCCATCAATCCTTAGTTTTCCATTACTGGAAAAATAATCGCTGATAATGGTTCTAAAACCTTTTACCCCACTTTCTTCATCGGCTGACGAATAGCTAAAAACCGGAATCACCCGAATCCCCTGATGCTCCAACTCCCGCACCAGGGCTTCCTCCACCGCCGCTTTTTTCTTGCTCCAGTTTTCGTAGTGGGTTAGGATGCCCACCACCATTTGGGCATCGTCTAAACCGCCATACCAATTCTGATAAGCCGCCAGGGTCGAAAAAACGGCTTCGCTGTCGGGATGAAAAATACCATCTAAGACTCGTTTTGAAAAATTTGCAGAATCAGCTTGTTCGCCTGGTTTTAGATTGTCTTCTTGATGGGTGGATTCTCTGACACCATTGGTCTGTTTTAAATCGTTCTGTTTATTATTTATTTTCTGGTTCTCTTGATTACTCACTGCTTCCCCCTAGAATGATGATTCTTTGGAAAGATCCCGGACGGCTTCGGCCAATACATCGGCCTCCAGATCTTCAATCCGATAGTAACGGGCACCCATAGCGACGGCCAGTTTCTTGGCCAGACCCAGTTTAATAAAATCAACCTCGGTATCCACTACGATCGTCTGGACGCCCTCCCCGGCAATCCGTTTGCCCATTTCCAGGGCTTCTGTAAAGGGATCCCCTTCCCTAAGGGCGGCATTGGTTCGCCCATCGGAAACCAGCACCAGAATCGGCAACAGATCCTGATTTTTACGTTGCTCGTTCTTAATGACTTCATAGCCTTTTTGCAAACCTGCTGCCAACGGGGTTTTTCCACCGGTGGGTAAATCCCGCAGACATTTCTCTGCCATATCCACACTGCGGGTAATGTTTAGCAGCACCTCGGCATCTTTCTTACGAAAGGATACCAGACCAACCCGATCCCGTTTCTGATAGGCATCAGTCAGCAGCGAAACCGCGGCGCCCTTTACCGTTTCCATCCGCTTTTTGGCACCCATTGAACCGCTGGCATCGACCACAAAAACAATGGTGCTGCCGGTACGCTTTTCCCGCAGTTTTTCGCGCAGGTCTTCAGTTTTGATAATCAGAGCCAGACCGTTATCTTCCCGCACCCGCTGATAGGGGGCAGCCGCCCGTAATGTAGCATCGAAGGCCAGGTCATTAATCGTGTTGCGGGGAATGGCACTTTTGATATACTGTCCTTTTTTGGTATCGGTTTTTGTTTTAAGCCGTTTGCCTTCACCCTTTCTTTTTTTACGGTCAACGGCTTTGATATTCAGGTTTTTAATCATAAAGGTGCGGCCAATGGCATCAATCTGATCCAGAATTTCACTCAGCTCCGGCTGTTGTGGCAACTCTGATTCTTCTTTATCAGAATCATCCACATCAGTGTCATCCGCATCAGTGTCATCAGGAGATTCCGATGCCTCCGGCTCCGTTTGATCGGCGCTGTCTTCGCCAGAATCCGCTTCATCTTCTTTGTCAGAATCGTTCTGGTCTTCTTCCTGGTTTTCTTCTGGTTGTTCCTCCGGCTCTTCATCGTTTTGATCATCTGGCTGCGATTCCTGGGGATCATTGGGCTTTTCCCGTTTTCGATGGGGCAAGACCAGCTGCGCGGCTTCTTTGATATCATCAATATTAATATTCTGACGTCCTGCCAGAGCCGCCAGGGCTCTAGCAGTTTCAATCATCACCAGCTCCGCCCGATTACCGGCACAATAGGCCTCGTTAACAATATCAGCAGTCAGCTTGAAAACCGTTTCCGATATTTTTACGGCCCCCAGATTCTTTCTTGCTTCTTTGATCTGGTTTTTTAGCATCTCCGTATCACCTTCCCAGGTTTTGATAAAGCTAGCCGTATGGTGTTCAAAAGCCAGACGCCGTTTGACAATCTCTTTCCGCTCAACCGGATTTTTAGACCCCTCCACCGCCACATAGAGTCCAAACCGATCCAAAAACTGGGATCGTAAAAAGCCTTCTTCTGGATTCATGGTTCCGATCAGCACAAACCGGGCGGGATGTTCAAAAGAGATACCTTCCCGCTCAATATGATTCACCCCGGATGCGGCCACCTCTAAAATACTGTTAACGATGTGCTCGCTGAGAAGATTGACCTCGTCGATGTATAAGATATTGCCATGGGCTTTTTTCAAAATCCCACTGCCAAAGGCTCGTTTACCCTGAGAAATGGTTTTTTCAATATCAATGCTGCCAATGACCCGGTCTTCGGTGGCATTCAAGGGTAAATCCACCACCTCCATGTCCGGAGCAATCTGGCCGAGATTCCGTACCAGGGTGGACTTCGCAGTGCCCTTTTCCCCAGCCAGCAACACCCCGCCGATCAGCGGATTTACGAGATTGAGGAGCAGTGCTTTTTTCACCATTTCCTGCCCCATGACAGCGACAAAAGGAAAACGATAAGCAGGCTTATCTTGGTGTCCGATATGCTTCAGGGTTTTTTTATTCATCGGGCATTCCTCCACAACGCTCAAGCATCTTCCAGGATCACTGTCCCGTAATTGATTATACGACGACATCCTGAGCACTCCCGACAGCATTAATAATCTGCTCAACCTGATCAAAATTGTAGATGCCTTCTTCAAATGGCGTACGGCGCAAGCGGTGTGGCAAGACCAGCTCTGCGGCTTCCTGCATATCGGCCGGGGCAACCTCTGTCTGGCCTTTAAAGGCGGCAATGGTCATGGCGGTTTTGATCATAGCAATATCGGCTCGATGACCATCCACGTCCAATGCAATGCTGATTTTTACCGCCATCTCCAGCATCTCATCCCCATAGCTGACCTTTTCCAACAGTTTTTTTGCCTTGAGAATGCGATCGCGCAGATCCTGCTGGTCAGCAGTAAACAAATTGGCAAAGGCTTCCTTATCCTTTTCATAGGCCAGTCTGTTTTTGATGACATCAATCCGCTGATCAGGATTGCGTTCGCCAATCACATCCACCACCATCCCAAAGCGATCCAATAGCTGAGGTCTTAAATCCCCCTCTTCCGGGTTCATGGTGCCCACCAGAATAAACCGGGAGGGATGAAAAAAAGAAACCCCTTCCCGCTCAATGGTATTGACTCCCATGGCGGCTGAATCCAGCAATACATCGACGATGTGATCATCCAATAGATTTACCTCGTCGACATAAAGAATGTTCCGGTTGGCCTGAGCCAAAATCCCCGGTTCAAATTTCTTTTCCCCTTTTTTGATGGCGTGTTCAATATCCAGGGTTCCCACCACCCGGTCTTCGGTAGCACTGACTGGTAGATCCACCACCTTCATCCGTCCAAAAACCTCCACAAAGGTTTCCTTGTTTTCATATTTTTCCAGACAATCACTGCACATATTGGCCGGTTCCCGGGGATCACAGCCAAAGGGGCAGCCTTCCACCTGACTGCGGGACGGAAGTAAGTCCGCCAGCGCCCGAACCGCTGTAGATTTAGCCGTGCCCTTTTCGCCCCTGATTAATACCCCACCCAGAAGGGGGTTGATAATATTGAGAATGAGAGCCTTTTTCATCGTTTCCTGACCCACGATTCCGGTAAATGGATAGATAATATTTATATTTTTCACGTTGTATCCCTCTTTTATTTTAATTTTTTTATCTAATCATGCCCACAACTTCATTTTAGTTTGTCGTTACTGTTTTATTCAACGGTTTTACAATACCGCGCTCCCAGAACAAACAGCACCACCAGATAGGCAACCAGAATGCCGGCGTGAAGGGCCATTTGCTGGGGGGGCTTCTCCGCTTGTTCGTAAGGCAAGATTAGTATGGGTTAAGGGCAGCAGGTAAATAATCCATTTTAATACTTCCGGCATCTTGTCAATGGGGAAAAAAGTCCCACATAAAAATGACATCGGTGTGATCACAAAGCTGGTGAATTTGGCCATATCGGCATGAGAATTAACCAAAAGTCCGATTAAAAAGCCTAATGCTGAAAAAACAAAACAATTTAATAGCGCAATCACAATAAAGTAAGGTGTAATCACTAAATCATTGGTAAAAATTGATACCATGATGATAATCAAAGTAGCCGAATAAATACCATAGCATGCCCCTGCGATGATTTTTCCCAATGCATAGACGGTCATATTTATCGGTGAAATCATATAATCTTCAAAGGTCTTGTAGAAAAGTCTTGAAATATTAATACTATTGGCGGTATTGCTAAAACTGGTCATCATCGTATTCATGCCAATGATCCCCGGGATAATATAGGCCATGTAGGAAACCCCACCGATCTTAACCCCACTGCCTAGTCCCCAGCCAAAAGCGACCAGATAAAGAATCGGTGAAATAAGAAAGCTGATGCTGGTTCCGACGAACTTCCGTTTAAAAACAACAAATTCCTGCCAGAGAATGCCATATAATCCGCCCATTATGATTCCACCCTTCTGTTTGTGAATTTTAAGAAGACATCCTCAAGGTTTGAGGGACGGATCCGGACATCACCTTCTAGCGAACCAGCATATTCGTTGGCTTTTTCTCTGCTCGGAAAGAACTCTTCATGGGTTTCTCCGTCAGCAAAATATTCAACCGTTACCTTGCCAACCTCTTCGATTAGATTAACCGGGGTATTCAGTCTCAGCAGTTTCCTTATCAATAAGCCCAACCCGATCACAGAGGATCTCCGCCTCTTCGATATAGTGGGTGGTCAGCAGCACCGTTAAGCCCTTGGATTTGAGCCGTTTTAACAAGTCCCACATTTTCCGACGGGCGGCAGCATCAAGCCCCACCGTCGGTTCATCTAAAAGCAATAGCTCCGGCTCGTGAAGCAGGGCTCTGGCGATCATCAGCTTGCGCTTCATCCCGCCGGAAAAATTCTTGGTCAGATCATCTCTTCGTTCTGTGAGTTCGGTAAACGCAAGCATTTCATCAATTTTTTGTCGTCGTTTTTCTTTTGGCATCTTATACAGCATACCGTGTACTTCCAGATTCTCCCAGGCCGACATTTCATTTTCCAGATTATTCTGCTGCGGCACGACCCCAATCTTTGCTTTGATCGAAATCAGGTTCCGATCAATACTTTCTCCACCAATGACAATATCTCCACTTGTTTTTGGTGTCAGGGTACTGATCATTCTCACGGTTGTTGTTTTTCCAGCGCCATTAGGCCCTAACAGGCCAAAGAACTCCCCATCAGCGATGGTGAGATTAAGCCCATCAACCGCCGTTAGACTTTTATATTTTTTTGTCAAATCAATTATTTCTAGCATGTATTTCCCTTCCTCATAAGCCTTGTAATTCTCCAATAATTCAAAACTGTCCGCAAAACTCGCGGAACCTTGCTATGCCAAACTGACATTATTCTTGTTAACCCGGAGTCTTATTTACTACAGTTCTTATTCACTAAAGTTTTCCATCTCCCCCTCAATGTCCATATAGATTGCCCGGAGTTTTTCGAGACTTTCTTCTTTTGCCTCCCACATCCCTCGCTGGGCTGCTTCGAGTAGGCGTTCGGTCATGTTCTGAATCGCCCAGGGATTGACACTCTTAATCCACTCCCGTCGTTCATCGTTAAAAAGAAAGTTTTCAGTGATTTTTTCGTACATCCAGTCTTCAACACTATCCGCGGTGGCATCCCAACCAAAGACAAAGTCCACCATTCCCGAAATCTCCTGGGCACCTTTGTAGCCATGTTCCTTCATCCCCTCAAACCACTTGGGGTTTAAGATCCGCGACCGCATAATTTTAGCGGTCTGTTCTTTGACATTGTTTAGCGAAACCCGGGCAGGATCACTGCTATCCCCGCAATAGGAATGGGGTTTCTGCCCCGAGGCGGTACGAACAGCGGCAATCAGCCCGCCATGGTAATTATAGAAATCATCGCTTTCTAACATATCGATTTCCATCGAGGATTCGTTTTTAATGGTAATCTGGGCCTTGGACAATCGTCGGTCAAAAACCTCAGTAACCCGTTTACCGTGGACTTTTTTGCCATAGGCATGGCCGCCCCAAAAAGTATAGATCTTACCCAGATCGGTAAAGTCTTCCCAGTTCTTGCTATTAATCAATTGGGTCACCCCGGCGCCATAGGTTCCCGGAGGATCGCTAAAGATCCGCATCCCGGCTTCTTCCTGGGCGGTTTCGATGCTGGCACCGTTTTGAATCAGCTCTCTTACCTCATTTTGAAAGTTCCGTTTGATGAAGTTTTCTTCATCGCTTTCATCCAAGCTGGCAACCATGTTAACCGCTTCCTCCACCGATTCGATCAGGTTGGGAAAGGTATCCCGAAACAGCCCAGAAATCCGTAGGGTCACATCTACCCGAGGCCGTCCCAGCTCGGAAATCGGAATGACTTCCAACCCAATCACCCGGTCTGAATTTTCCAGCCACTTGGGCTTAACCCCCAACAGATAATAGACTTCGGCAATATCATCACCGGAGGTTTTCATGGTTTCGCCGGCATAGACCACAATCACCATGGTTTGTGGATAACACTTTTCGTCTTCTAAATAGCGGTCGATCATTTTTTGGCCCAGTTGTTTGCCAACCTCCCAGGCGGCTCGGGTCGGCACCGCCGCCGGATCAATGGCATAGAAATTGCGACCAGTTGGCAGTATGCTGACTCTGCCCCGGGTTGGCGCCCCTGATCCCCCGGGCGGAACAAACTCGCCATTGACGCCCTTAACCAGATTGGTCATTTCATCGGTGGTGGCGGAAAGCTTTGGCATCAGGGTACTGTCCATAAATTCAAAGACCGTTTTTAAATCAACCAGATCAGCTGGATTAGCAGCTTTAAAATGGCTTTTGATGTAGTCATCAATGGTGTCTGATTCGGCCTTTTGTTGCAAGTAATCCCGAACCAGCTCCCGACTGCTTGCTTCAATCTCATTAAATCTCATTAAGTTGGTGACCCCTTCGGCATCCCGATGCTGGGGGTCATTTTTCAAAAATTCATAATCCATCCCCATCGCTTTGGCGGTTGCCTGGGTTAATGACGGAATCTTGCCATTTGATAACCGCAACAGGGCGCAAACCAATTGATAAAGTCGTTCCGCTTGTGGCACCTGTCCAAAAATATGGAGCCCGTCTTTAATCAGGGTATTCTTAATGCCTTCCACCCAGGTATGGAGCTTTTCTACAAAGGCTGGAAAATCTGCTCCCATCTCTTCCTGGCTGATATCTAAGTCGGTGAGGTAATTTTGTTCAATCACAATGGTTTGGATGTTTTGCTGGACAAAGGAAGTTTTCCCCTGGTCGGTGCTAACCGCCCGGTAGTATTGTTTGATCAGGTCATCCAACTCTGCCATCTCGTCATAGCTGCCGCTCTGAGCCATCGAGGGAATCAGGTGATCCAGAAGAACCGCATAAGACCGGCGCTTGGCCTGGATACCTTCCCCTTCGACGGTAATGCTATAAGGATATAGATGGGGCAGGTTGGAAATGACAATATCCGGATAGCAGGCTGCTGACAAACCAATTTCTTTGCCCGGCAACCATTCCAGTGTGCCGTGGGTTCCCACATGAATAACCACATCAGCCTTAAAACCGTTTTTTAACCATTTATAATAGGCAATATACTGGTGGGGCGGCACAATATCGGTACTGTGATAGACCTCCTCCGCCTTGTCCTCATAGCCCCGGGCTGGCTGAAGCCCAATAAAAATGTTGCCATTGAGAATTCCCGGCACCGGCATCTGATCCTCAAAAACCATGTTTTCCCCGGGCGGATCGCCCCAATCCCGGATCAGCTCTTCCTGAGTCTTACTTTCCAGCGCCTTAAACCAGGGTTGGTAGTCACGCTTATCAATCACTGCCACACTGCGCTGAATAGCCTGTTCGGCCGATAACCAGCGGGTGTCGTTGCTAACGGCGTCGATGATTCTTTGGATGATCTCATCGCCGCTGTCAAAGTCGTATTCAGTTGTGATTCCATCGGCGGCCAGCGCCTTAACCATATCAAAAACACTTTGGGGTGAATCCAGACCAAAGGCGCAGCCGATCATATCATTGCGGGGTGGCATATTATGAAAGAGGATGGCAACTTTTTTATCAGTATTCGCTTTTCGCCGTAACCTTGCCCAATTGAGGGCCAGCTCGCAGACATTGCAAATCCGATCCGGGATCGGTCGGTTAATGGTCTTATCGCCGATTTCATCTCTGACAAAAACCGAGTAGGCAATAGTAAACGACATAATCTGGCCGTCAAACTCCGGATAGTAAACACTTCCCGGAAAAGACATGGCATCGATTCCCCGTAAATTTTCACACCAGTTTTCATAGCTCTGGAAGGTTGTCAGGGCTTTGATCACCGGTACATTGATGGCCTGATAAATGCTCTTTTCCACCGTTTTGGTACCATCCCCGGGATCTGAAAGGATACTCTGGGAATGGCTCATGGTGTTAATGATCACGTCGACATTTGCGATTCCTGCGGTGGTGAAAATATGATCCACTACCCACTTAAACCCTAAACAGCCAATCGCCGGGTTGGGTGCTGCGGACGAATAGACCGCCAGCGGATGGGCACCCTGTTTTTTCACTTCTTTAATCAGAGCATCAATGTGTTCTAAATTGTTTTCCTGTACCAATTTGCTGTACATTAAAATACCGACCACTGGTTTTTGGCTTGCCTGGGCTTCTTTAATGGCGGTTTCAATGTTTTTTTCTTGGTTTTGTTCTGGGCTTTGTTCTTTGTCTGGGCAATAAATGCCTTCCCAACTGGAATGACGGGGCTCGCTGTACGCTATGTTCAGCTTGCCATAATAAGCTCCCAAGTATTTGATCAGATTAATGCAGTTTTCAGTGCTGGTATCCAATGCATATTTCTGAATCTCCCCATGTTCCCATGGTGAAATACCGGATTTTTTTAAAGCAATGACGTTTTCTTCATCACAGCCCGACCAGACAAAAAAACGTTTTCTATTTTCAAATCGCTCCATCAGGGGCGCGAAGCTCTTGAATTGGGTGAGTCCGGCATGGATAAAGATCAGAATAAAATCGGCACTCTCCAGTTCTTCCATGGCCGCGTCAAATGCTTCGCTGGAATCATCCAGCGTGTTGCTGGTAATAAAGCTGACAGCAATTTTCGTTTCAGTGTTGGTAGACCCTTCATTTTCAAAAAGCTTGACCGCTTCTTTAAGATTGTAGGTATGATCCATCGGTGAATGAATAAATGCTATCCGATACATATCCGCTCCTCCAACAAGCCGACTAAGCAGCCGGTCATCTTCTGCGTCATCGCTTCGATGAATCCGTCTTTTGTGACGCCTTGTAAGTCAGTGCCATTAAACGCTGCCAACTTGGGATTCATCCGTTTTAATATCTGCCCGGCTTCAGCAGCGGTTTGTTCCATGTTAATCAGATCCCAGTCCAATTGATCCAGAAGATGAACGTAGAGGGAGCTAAGAACCACCAGTTCTGGTTCCTTATCCAGCTTTTCCAACAGGCAGACAAATTCCGGCTTACCTAAGTCATTCACTGTTTTAAACTGATCCCAGATCGTATCCAGTTTGATGCCAAACCGCTGCATCCGTCTTAAAATGCTAAACTGTTGCTTCGGGCTGGCACCAGTTTGCAAAAAGAGCGCCTCTTTAACGGCCGATTTAACCGCCAATCCAATCAGTTCCCCCAGCTTGCTGTGTTTGCCAGCAAACTGATAATAGTCCGGGGCTTCCCCATTAGCGATTAGAATCGTTCCATCGGTTCCCGATCCGGTGGCCAGCCCTCGGGAATACATGCTTCCCAGCATCAGTTCCTGAATGGCGGCTGTTTTTGCTTCGGTGCAGGTGACCAATGCCCGAGTCAGTGTCTCAGGCGGCATATTGCCATCAATATAAAGAATAATATTGATGGTCCCCTGTTTAACTTCCTGATGTTTACCATTGACTTCATACCAGGTTGCGGGATCTCCCACTCGACCGCCATTAACTTCGATACCCCCGGTTACAATAGCGGTCGCACTCAAACCCTCATAGGCCGCTGTTTTAATCGCCACATTCTCCATCGATGCCGCCGTGGTGATGCCTGCGGTATCACCAGAATCGAGACCCAGTTCTTCGGTAATGATCTTCATGTGTTCCTGATAGGTTTCCGCCCGGAGCTTACACGCCATACCAGCACCCAGGGTAGCATCGTGATTAAATACCGCCTTTAGTTCTTCAGAATAGCCGCCATTTAGGTGAGCTGTTGATAAAACCTTTTTTTTTCCGTTAAAGGGGATGACGATGCTTTTCTGATAGCGATAAACCCCCTCACCCGTTGGTAAAGTAAAAATCTGCATGCTTTTTTTCTCCTCTATCATTATAAAATGCTCTCCAGTTTTATTGCCGGCATTTCTTTGGTTTTTAAATGTTTATAAAAATCGCAAGACTTATGGCATGCCAGCATCTGTTTTTCCTGTATACCAAAATACTTCTGACGCTCTTCTTCGGGCCGAAAGGAGATCACCTTCTTGCCTTTTGAAATGGCATAGCGAATGAGCTCCAGATTCTTCCCATTCATTTTTCGAGCTGGAAATCCCGAATCAATCACTGTATCAATCCGGTCGATCATCTTTTTAGCACCCAAATAAGTGACATCATCAATCTCTTCAAAGGCAAAGGCACTTTTGATCGTCAGTCCCATGGTTCGGGCGACCTCGTAATCGACGTCATTTTCGTGAATGATGCCAGTCATGGCGCCAATATTATGTTTGGACAACAACCGGTAAATCGGAATCCCGGTGCCATTTCCGGCGACTACAAAAACCGCTGGCTCTCCGCTGTTGGCAATCTCGATGGAGCCGAGCAGGTTGTTATAGCCAGCATTTTTTATCCCATAGAGCTGACTGATGGTTTCTTCATTGACCATATCTTCGGGGGCTCCATAACCGACAATGCGATTATCGCGAACTAGCAGAACCGTTTCGCAGCTTTTTAAGGCCAGATCAATTTCGTGAAGCGATAAAATGATGGTAATATTCTTTTCTTTGCTCAGGTTTTTGAGAATATCGATTAGTTCCAATTGATGCCGAATATCCAGATGACTGGTTGGTTCATCAAGGATCATCACCTCCGGCTCCTGAACCAGGGCTCTGGCGACCATTACTTTTTGCTTTTCCCCATCACTGAGTTCCTCAAAATTACGGGTTGCCAGATAATCGGCATTGACAGTAATCAGAGCTTCCTGAATCAGTTGATGGTCATGACCAGTCAGTTTTCCCAACCGACTGGTGTAGGGATAACGTCCCATCGAGACCACATCGTAAACCTTCATCATTCCGGCGGAGAACTTAGTGGTTAAGACGACTGACAATTCTTTGGCCAGGTCTTTTTTATTTTTGTCCACCAGTTTTTCCTGATTGACATAAACCACCCCGTCAATGGGGTTAAGTAAACCGGATAAGGTTCTTAAAATCGTGCTTTTTCCGGCACCATTGGGACCCAGCAGACAGAGCACCTGACCTCTGAAGCCCGAAATGTCCACTGAATCGACCACCACTTTTTTACCATAACCGACTTTCAGATTTTCTGTTTTTAAGGCAATCATAAACTTGTCCTCCTTTTCATTATCAAATAAATCACAATTGGAGCACCGATAAAGGCCGTTACCGCACTGATGGGCAGTTCAACCGGGGCTAGAATCGTTCTTGAAATCAGATCACAGCAGGCCGTAACAATCCCCCCCATCAGAATCGATCCCGGCACCAATATTTTATTATCAGCGGTTTTAAATAACAGCCTGGCCAGATGTGGGATGGCCAGACCAATAAATCCCACCGGGCCGGCAAAGGCTGTCACCACGGCCGCCAGAATGCTGGTAATGGCTACCAGAAAGACGCGAAACTGTTTTATATTGACCCCCATACTCATGGCATACTCTTCCCCCATCGAAAAAGCATTAAGCGGTTTGACTAAAAACACCAGTGAGCCAAAGATGGGAATACACAAGGCCACAATAATCCGAACGCTTGCCCAGGTAAATCCCGAAAAGCTTCCCAGTGTCCAGATGACAAAACCTTGCAATGCTTCCTTTTCTGCAAAAGATTGTAGCACACTGGTTACGGCACTGCAGATATAACCCATCATTAGCCCGATCACTAGCAGCGACACGACATCTTTTACCCGGGTCGCAAATACCAGCACCACCAGCATCACTACCGATGATCCGAGCAAAGCGGCCAAAAACAAACCCAGCGGCGATACCGCCCCAAAACCGAGGCTAATCCCGCCTAACATAACCAGGGCGACGCAGAGCACCGCTCCTGATGAGATCCCTAAGACAAAGGGCTCCACAATCGGATTGCGAAAGAAAACCTGGAGCATGATCCCGGCCACTGCCAGAGCCGCTCCCCCCAGTAATGCCCCAATTGTGCGGGGAAAACGAATATCCCAGACAATTTCACTCAAAACCGAGTCATAATCGCCAAAACGGAAGATAATTTTAATCAACTCATCCAACTCTATTTTTAAGGAGCCAAAGCCAACACAGAAAGAAAAGGTAAGGATCACCCCTAAAACCAGTAAACCCATCAACATCATCGAGCGTCTGTTTAAGTGTTCTAATTCTGCCGTCATTTGCTCACTAAAATGATCCGTTTTCACTTCTTTTAACATTAGTATTTTTTGAAATGTGTGGTTATTCCATCGCCATGAAAGATCGTAAACAAGTCGCCAATCACTGCATCGGTTTTATCAATGGACTGATAAAAATCATTGGCCAGGCACCAGACCTTACCGTCCTGGACTGACTTCAGGTTCGCCAGAATCGGTGATTGAGAGACAACCGAGTCCAGCGTTGGCGAGTATTGTTCCATCGATGAGTAAATAAGAATGTCGGCATCCTTGGCGGTCGCATAAAATTCTTCCAGAGTGATACCACCGCTTCCAGCCGCCATATCCTTAAAGACGTAGTCGCCGCCGCTCATTTCGATCATTTTTCCCACATAGGAATTCTGATCGGCAATATAAACCTTACCGCTGGATACCATCGCCCAGGCTACCTTGGGTTTTTCTGTTTTTTGAGCATCTTTAACGGTTGTCTCGATATTTTTCATCGCCTGATTAAAAAAGGTAATTGCCTGATCCTCTTTATCAAAGAAGGCAGCGTAGAATTTAATCCATTCCATCCGACCGCGGGGATCATCTTCGGTATACTCATTGCAGACAGCATAATTTATGCCCAGTTCATTAAATTTTGTCATCATGTCCTGTAAACCGTAGTCACCGGAATAAACAAATACCAGCTCGGGATCAAGTGACTTGATCATTTCATAGTCGGGTGCCTTATTATCACCGACAAAGGTGATTGTTCCGGCCTTGATGGCATCGGCAATTTCAGCAATCGTCCATGATTCCTGTTTGGTGGTCACGGCTTTTATAACGTCTACTGCATCCAGTGCCCGCATCATGCAGCCTTGGGTAGAAGAGGCCAGCATCACACGATCCAGTTCACCCTCAATAATCACATCGGCATCCTGGTACTCATCGGGAAGCGTTTTTCCTTTTGGTACCATCATAATAATCCGGCCATCGGCATCGGTTAATTTTTTGACATCATTATCTAGATATTCAACGCTAAAGGCAGTGGAATAATCCAGTTTTAACATCTCATTGCCACTCTCACTGGTTGTTTTTTCGTTATTTGCACACCCCATTACCAATACTGTCAGCATTAATGCCAACATTCCAACACCCAATTTCTTCATCACTTTACTTTTCACTTTCACTGTTTCTCCTTTTTTGTTTAGTTTTATTTTCTAATCCTATTTTCTAGTTTCATTTTTAGGTGATAGCGAAAGTGCTTAACACCCTATCATAACTATTTTGGGACAAATTTTTGCACCTAAAAAAGGCTCATTGTCTCGAATTGAGACAATGAGCCCGTAAACATACGCACGCAAATAAAACCTTTTTTCTGTCTCTCGCAGAGTTTTGCATAAACAGGCAGGTCTTCTGGCTCAAGCGTCAACATTACCTCCTACCTTCCCATATTTCTACAGTGGCATCCTTGGAGGAACTCTTCTTTTACAGCGGCGGGACCGCGGGGGATTTTCACCCCTCTTCCCTTTTAATCGGCCTGCAATACAGTGGATTGCAACCGACACCTGTTCGATATTTATTTAGTTGTAAAGCATTTTTAGTACAAACTGAAGTAAAAATTGAATTGAATCGTCTTTATGTGTTCTCTCACTTTACAAGACATCCAAAATGCAGCGTTTTCATTCAACTAATTAATTGCTGTTTATTTCTTTTTCTTACCGTCTAACCATTTCTTCCGTTCCACAAATCGACCCATTACAAAGGCAATAATCCCTACTCCGATACCAGTCTGTACACAGAAAAACAGACTTTCGACTTCGCCGGGTATTTCACCGTTAATGGCGGTTTCAAAAACCGGCGTAAACCACGGTTCATATTCAACGCCAAGAACCTCAGAAACAACCTCACTGCCAGCATTATCAGCACCACCAAATTCGGCATCCTGCACGATAAATAGCGGTACCAGGGCGATGAACACGGCCAATATTAAAAGTCCGATCACTGTTTTTTTTGTTGCTGTCATTATTTTACACCTCCAGCAAGATATCCCAGATCATTAAGTTCTGGTTGTGCATAAGTTTCCAGACCAATGATGATCACGACCGTCAAGATCCCTTCAATAATCGCCAAAGGCACCTGAGTTGGGGCAAATACCGCCAGAAACTTAAGAGCCGATGCTGCCATCCCACCACTTTCCGAAGGATAAGCCAGAGCCAGCTGAAAGCTAGTCACAAGATAAGCGAAAAAGTCCCCAATCGCCACCGCCAGAAAAACACCGACATGGCGGTTAATTTTAATTTTTTTACAGACCATAAAAATCCCAAAGGTCATAAATGGTCCGGCAATGGCCATCGAAAAGGTATTGGCACCCAGGGTTGTCAGTCCCCCATGAGCCAGCAGAATGGCTTGAAACAATAATACAATGACCCCCAAAATACTGACTGCCGCCGGCCCAAACAGAATCGCCCCCAGGCCTGTTCCTGTCATGTGAGAACAGCTGCCGGTAACGGATGGTATTTTTAACGATGATAACACGAAAACAAAGGCTCCGGCCATCGCCAGTAAGGTGATGGTTTTAGGATTTTCCTTAAGGGTTTTTTTAATCGACATGTAACCGGCAATTAGAAACGGGATACAGATCACGCCCCAGGCGACACTAAAGCCCACTGGCAGATAGCCTTCCATAACGTGCATGGCGCTAGCCATCGGGGTAAACCCGAAGACCAATGCGATGGCTGCCGCAACCGCAATAAATCGCTTCTCTCTGGTGTTTAAACTTGTGTTCATAGTTCCTCCTCTTGTTTTTATCTATATTAAGGGTTTGCAAAAATTCTTGAGCGCTCATTTTCGAATCTCGCAAAGCCATCTTAATTTAAAATTGATTTTATTATTACTACTGTAAATCATCTGCCCAAATGGTTCCTCAATGATTAAATTGGTTTTCGAGTAAGATTTTCAAATCCTCCGGGCTAGTGGGATAATTATCGGTGTCCTTAATCAACTTAGTGTCAACCAGCATCTCATACACATCCAGCATCGCCGGCCGTTTCAGATTTGCTTGTTTCAGGATTCTCGAGTTTTTAAAAATCTCCAACGGAGTACCATCGGCAATGATTTTCCCTTGGTCAAAGACAATCGCCCGTTCTGCCCAGCGATAGGCAAAATCAACATCGTGGGTCGAGATCAGCATGGTTTTGCCTTCGGCACCAAGTTTCATCAACACCTCTTCTAACATCTGAGCATTGAGGGGATCCAGAGCCGCCGTTGGTTCATCGAAAATAATCACCTCGGACTTCATCGCAATAATGTCGGCAATGGTCACCCGCTTTTTTTCGCCGCCACTTAAGTAATGGGGCGGACGATCTTTAAAATCCAGAATGTTCATATAGGTCAGCGCCTCATCAACCCGGCGGAGCACTTCCTCCCGGGGCAGTTTTAAATTCATCGGGCCAAAACCAACCTCTGCCATAACCGTTGACGCAATAATCTGATTATCAGCATCCTGAAAAACAATCCCGATATTCTTGCGCAGTTCTTTTAAATTCTTTTTATTAATCACGGTGCCCTGATAGCTGATTTCGCCATGATCGGCTTTTAGTACCCCATTGGCATTGAGAAAAAAGGTTGACTTGCCGGAGCCATTCGATCCGATCACGGCAATCTTTTCCCCCTTATAAATATCGACACTGACACCAGCCAGTGCCGGATTTCCGTTTCCATAACTGTAGTGGAGGTTACTGACTTTTAGTATTGGTTGACTCATATTGTATCCCTTCTAGGATGTCAAAATCCCAAGTAGAACCAGAAAAATCAAGAAGCCAGCTCCAATCATCAGATGACTCACCTGGAGCTTCTTTTCTTCTTCCAGAAAAACCAGGTCGCCGTCATAGCCTCTAGCTTCCATGGCAGTATAATAAGCGTTGGCCTTTTTTAGTGAAACCACCAGCATGTTGCTGGCCACACTACCAAAGGTGTAACAGGAGGTTTTGAAATCACAGTAACCCTGCCGCGAGTCGGCAGAATTTCGCATGTTGTTAAAAACGTCCAGCAAAATAAAAATATATCGGTAAATCAGGTTCATTAGCTCAATAATCAGCTTGGGCACATGTGCTTTTCGGAGTACTCCGATAATCTCAGACGAAGGTGTCGATAAGGTCATCATAAGCATTGCGCTGATGGCACCAAAGACTTTCAGCATCAGAAAGGCCATTTCCTGAAGCTTCTCAACGGATGTGAATAGATAGCCAAAACCAAGAAAAAGGTTATACTGCCCAAGTGGCAGACTCGAAAAATCAACGCCAATAGCAATCGTTCCCAGGATTATAAAGGTAATCGGAATCATCAGCACGGAGATGTAAGCTGCCAGCCGAAGCCCCCCTTTAATGACTGTTAAGTAGGCCATCGCGATGATCACCGCGACAGACACAAAGGGGTTGTTAAAACCAATGCAGAGCAGCAGGGTCATCGATGAAAGAAACACTTTAAAGGTCGGGTTCCAAGGTCTGATTTTCGAGGCATAGGCATAATAATCAATCGCTGACCCTTCTCCATGCTTGTGACCGATTCGATGATGATGCTTCTGCTGATGATGTTTGTGCTGATGCTCCATTTCTAGCGGCTGTGCGGTTGCACCAGTTCGGATGAAACCAAGCCATTTACTTAAACTATTTTCCATCTCAAGCCTTACCTTCCCATACTTGTTTGATCTTTAGCCTTAGCCATTCAACTGCTCAGCACACATTTTTTCGACGCATTTGATTAGCTCTTCAATCGAACTGAACTTGTTGCTGCAGTTCTCTTCAATCCGATCGACTAAAATGATCTTCATTCCCAGCTTTTTTGCGGCGCTGATCTTGTCGACTACCCCACCCATATTTCCACTTTCTTTAGTCACCAGTACTGCGGCCTTGCAATATTTAAACAGTTCGATATTCAAAGCTTCGTTATAAGGTCCTTTTATGGCCATTATGTTCTTAGGACTAAAACCCAAACTTTCGCATTTACTTAAAACCTTCCAATCCGGAAGCACGCGCAGATAAATCCGCTGTGCGTAGTCGGGAATTTTTTTAAAGGTTTCTATTTTATTGCTCCCCAGGGTAAGCAGAATATTGCCTTCATAATTGGTCAGTACATCACAGGCTTCACTGTAATTCTTAACAATGGTAATATCTGGGTCATCCTCATATCTGATCCGCTGCCGTTCATAACGAAGGTAGGGTAGCGATTCGAATTTGCAGACATTACTGGCATTTCTTGTTATTTCTGCCGAAAACGGATTGGAGGCATCGATTAGACAGGCTGGTTTAAGCCTTCTGATTAACTGGGTAATGTGATCCTTATTCAGTTTGCCCTGATAGATCTCCAGATTTTTAAACTCATCCAGCATACCAGCTCCCAAGCGCGTCGTAACGGTCACCGCTGTGTCGTGATTTTTTTCTAATAGTCTTTCAATTATTGTTTTTGCATCGGTTGTCCCGGCTATTACTAATACTTTTGACATCGGTTCTCCATCACTCTCTCTTTGCATTTTTTGCACAAAAAAACCTCATTATCTCTAAACAAGACAATGAGGTCGCAAAAATGCGTACAAAAATAAACCTCCTCCATCTCTCGTAGAGTTTGAGATACAAACAGGCAGGTCTTCTGGCTCAAGCGTCAACATTACCTCCTGCCTTCCCAACTAAATGGTGGCATTCCTGGAGGAACTCTTCTCTTACAGCGGCGGGACCGCGGGGGATTTTCACCCCTCTTCCCTTTTCACCGGCTTATAATACATGGATTACAGCCGACACCTGTTATATTATTATTAAATTTAAGTTTCTATGTACTATATCAAATAAATGTAATTTTGTCACGTTTTTTTTGTCGATTGGCTCCTTATCCAGAAGTCTTTATTTTTGATCAATCTCGAAAAATCCCAGTCCATCAATCGAGGCAATCATTTTGTGGAGATACGAATCACTGGTAATCGGCCATTTATAGCCTCTGCGAAACAGCATATTGGTGGTAAACCGCTGTTCACTTGCCAGATAGGCCAGATGCTGGTGGCAATCGGTGTCGGTATAGGCAATGATCCCTGATAAATATGGGGTCAGGCGGTCATCATTCATGGCTGCCTCGAGTCGTTTCTGGAAATCTGCTTCGCTGATGATGGCAATCTCAAAGCCATACTGTCCCATGACGGCAATCACGTCGGCCATGGTAATATGATGATTGTTATAGGGGTGGAAAACCCGGAAATGCTCTGCCGTTTCGCTGAGTTTTAAGATTGCTGCCGCGGTCGAATCAATCGGGGCAAACTCGACTGATGCTTCTAGTCCCGAAAAGGGAAAGGCTCCGATAAGTTTATAGGCTTTTAGTTTGCCCATAAAAGCATTGGAATTAAAATTGATCTGGAATTCGCCATCGGTGTTTCTTGCCATCAGGTTGCCGACCCGCATGATCTTAGCTTTTAGTCCCTTGTCCACTGCTTCGAGAATATAACGTTCGGCCATAAACTTGCTGTTAGCATACTTGTTGTCCAAATCCTGACCGATAAAGAGATTATTTTCTGACAGCCTGGTATCGACTGGTGGCTGATTATCGATGCTGGTACCGGCAATGCTATGGGTCGAAATCTGAACCAACCGGGCGCCATCAGCAATGCAATAATCAATTAAAAGCTGCACCCCGCCGACGTTGATGTTTTCAATTTCATTTCCGGCGGCAAAGTGCTTGACATTGGCCGCGCAATTTATGACCGTATCGACATTGATCGCTTGCAAACGGGTCAGGAAGGTGGTGTCAGTAATTTCTCCTTCGACAATGATAATACGATTACCGATCAGCTCGGCATAATCTTTGTTAAAATAGAAAACCAGCATATTTTTTAGCCGCATCTCACCGCTTAATGGACCCTTTGGCCGCACCACGCAATAGGCTGTGCCGGAATAATTTTCAAGATAGTGCTCCAGAATATGAACGCCCAGATAACCGGTAGCACCAGTGAGTAGCATATTGCCCAGCGGTTCACCCTCGACCTGTTGGGACTTGCGAAGCTCATCGATGGTGTTAAACTGCAAAAGCCGGTTGATCTCATTATAATCGTAGTTGCGGATCGCTTCCTGGCGGCAACCGCCCTGGCGCGGAATCTGACCCTCATTTTCCAGAAACTCGGCCATTTCCGCGGGGGTCTGATATTTAAAAATATTGGCATAGCTGATTTTAATGCCACGATTCTCTGCCTTGATAGTCAGCTTGGTTGCCATTAGCGAGGTTCCCCCGATTTCAAAGAAATTGTCATTACTGCCAATCGGTTTAATACCCAGGGTCTCTTCAAAGGCGGCGCAAATTTTCTTTTCCAGGTCAGATTCCGGCTTCACGTAATCGCCGGTTTTTTTAAGCTCAGGCTGGGGCAGAGCCTTTAGATCGATCTTGCCATTTTGATTCATGGCAAACTGTTCCAACTGGGTGAAATAAGTGGGCACCATGTATTTGGTCAGTTTCTTCTTTAGGTGTTTGGTCAACTGATCCGGATTAATCCATTTGCCGGCCGTATAATAGGCGCAGAGGTATTCGACCCCGTTAATTTCCAAAATCGTCACGACTCCCTGCGAAATACCCGGATAGCTGTTGATCAGGGTTTCAATTTCACCCAATTCAATCCGCAATCCACGTAGTTTGACCTGATGATCCAACCGCCCCAGGACCTCGACTTCGCCGTTTTCGGTCCATTTGGCGTAGTCCCCGGTTTTATAAACCGGCTCACCATTAAAACTGATAAATTGTTTGGCAGTCAGTTCGGGGTTGTTTAGATAGCCCCGGCCGACCCCTTTACCGCCGACTAACAGTTCGCCCACTACCTCAATTGGCAAAAGGTTGCCATCCGGGTCACAGATGTATTCCCGGACATTAGCCAGCGGCGCCCCAATCGTGATCTGGTCGTTCTCTAATTGTTTGGCGTTGGATGATATCGTAATCTCAGTCGGCCCATAGCTGTTAAAGAGCACCGCATTGGTCAGACCTTTCAGGATATTATACAGATTTGAGGGGTATTTTTCACCCCCACAAATGATCAGTCGGGCTGATCCCAAGGCACTTTTAAAGACTTCCGACTCCAGATAAGAAATCATCCGCGATGGCGTTGCGGAAAACCCATCAGCACCGGATTCCCGGAAAAAGGCCGCCAGATCATTGGGGTTATTCACCTGTTCTTCATCAGCAAAGGCAATGGTAATGCCGTTAAGCAGCGCCGTGATGTTTTCTTTTAAAAACACATCAAAGGCCACCGTGGTTATGGACAAGAGGGTCGTGACATTTTTAACCAGTGCCTGGACAAAGCTGTTATGGGGGATATTAGCGACATAATTGGCTAAACCTTCCTGCTTGAGCATTACCCCCTTGGGTTTACCGGTGGAGCCAGAAGTATAGATGAGATAGACCAGATTGTCGGGTGCAATGTCTACTTGTGGATTCTTATCATCATCACATTTTAGTAATACGTCGATATCCAGAGCCTGGTTAAAGCCTTTTGATAGTTGCTCACCACGCGTGATGAGATACTTTGCCCCGCTGTCGGCTAGAACCTCTTCGATCCGCTCGCTGGGATAGTCGGGGTCGATCGGGATAAAGGCCGCTCCCGATTTAAGAATGCCAAACAGGGCTACATGGAGGCGGCTGTCACGATCCAGTAAAAAAGCAATCTTATCCTCTGCTTTAACACCCTTGTCAATTAGGGCATTGGCTACCCGGTTTGACAATCGGTTGAGCTCAGCAAAACTCAGTTGCCGGTCTTTAGCAATCAGCGCGGTCCGCTCTGGAAGGCTTCTGGCCACCGCTTCAAAAATTCGGGCTGGAATCTTTTGCTCCAGCCGGGCTTCCGTCTGATTAAAACGTGAAAGTTTCTCACGATCGGATTCTCCCAGGAGCGACAGCGATTTGACCGGCTCTTCCGAGGCTTTAATAATTTGCACCACCACCTGCTTGATGCTTTCGGTTAAGCGCATCATCATTGCCTTTGAATAAAGCCCCTGATGATAGTGGCTGACAATCTCGTAATCGCTTCCCGATGAGTTGATATGGATGGATAAGGCGAACTTGGGCTTCTGCTGGCCCATCGCGGTAACGGTAAGGGGTTCTCCCTCCAGTTTTACTGCTTCCAGCACTCCCGCCTGATAGGCAAAGTTAATGGTCGGAATCAGGTGGTGGGTTTCCGCAATTTTAGTAAAGGGATAGGCTTCATGGCTGATTGCCTGATAAAGGAGGTTCTGAACCCGTTTCACGAAATCTCCAGCCTTTTCTTGACCCTCAACATCGAGCGCGATCGGCAGGGTTTTAACCAGCATCCCGATACATCGCCCTACCCGGACATCACCCCGGCCATTAGAAATAGTGGTAAATTGTATCGCCGGGTTTCGCGAATAACGGTAGAGGGTCACAATCAAACTAGCCATAAATAAACCACTGGGGGAAATGCCCTGACGCTTGCAAAAGCCGTCCACCTCCGCGCCATCAATCACCAGCTTTTCAGCGGCCAACAGGGCTTCTCCAGGAATTTTAAGGTCTCCGGGAATGGCTGTCATTTGTGGTTTGATAATGCCATCAAAATAGTCCTGATCGGCTTGATATTCTTTTGAACCCTGATAATCGGCTTCTTTGAGTGCCAGATCAAAGGCTGTCAAGTCCTCTTGCTCAAGTGGACTACCGCCATAGGCCGCTAGCAGATCGGTCAGCAAAAGCTGCAACGACGCCCCGTCAAAAATGATATGATGAAAATCACATAGCAGATACAGCTGTTTCTCGGTGCTAACGATACTCACCCGGTAAAGGGGCTCCCGATAGAGGTCAAAGGGTTTGATAAAGGCCTCCCGAATCGTTTGATAGTCGGCTTCGGTGGTTTTAAGCAGTAAAACCTGCGGCGCGGCCTGATCATTGCGTTTCTGACAAACCCGGCCATTTTCATCGACCAGATAGGTTTTTAAATAGCTGTGATGATTAATCACGGTCTTTGTTGCCTCGGCCAGCTTTTTCGCACTGATCCGATTAGACAACCGGATCTCCGAAGGAATATTGTATTGCAAGGCCTCTGGATCCTTTTGGCATTCCAGATAAACCCCCATCTGATTTTCAGTCAGAGGATAGCTAGACTGCTCTGCGTAGGTGACGGCTTGCTCGTGGGGCCCTTCCGATGTGGTCAACACCAGTTTTTCCAGCTTCTCAATGGTTTTATTGCTGATAATATCGGCTGTTTTAATTTCGATCCCGCAAAGTTTATGAAGCTTGACTGATAGTTTGATTGCCATCAGGGACGAAAAGCCAATCGTAAAGAGGTCACAGGTAACCCCAAAATCATCGTTTCCGACAATCTCGCTGACGACGTCAAAGATTTTCTGTTGCAGTTCGCTCTGGGGAGCGACAATCTCGCCCCGGCTAATGGTGGGCTCCGGCAGGGCTTTTTTATTAAACTTACCGTTAGGGGTCAGGGGCAGTTGCTCAAGCTGCATATAGGCCGTGGGGATCATAAAGGCGGTCAATTTTTCGGCCAAAAAAGCCTGCAACGCTGCCACAACTATTTCTTTTTTTGCCGTATAATAGGCACAAAGATGCTGGGTTCCCCCCAGTTCCTTGACATCGACGCAACAAGCCGTAATCCCTTCAAACTGAGCCATCCGGCTTTCGACCTCACCCAGCTCAATCCGCAAGCCGCGGAGTTTGACCTGACCGTCGATCCGGCCGACAAATTCAATTTCGCCATTTTCCAGCCAGCGGACAAAGTCCCCGGTGCGGTAGATCCGCTGGCCCTGCCAGTGGATAAACTTTTCCTGGGTCAGTTCCTCACGATTGAGATAAGACCGTCCCACGCCAGCACCACCGATACAAAGCTCGCCAACGGCACCAAGGGGCAGCAGTTGAAGGTTTTCATCGAGAACAAAGAGCTGGTAATTGCCAATCGGCCCGCCAATTAAAAGACAATCATTTTCGGTCTGAAATTTGCGAACGGTTGCAAAGATGGTACACTCGGTCGGGCCATAGGCCTGATACAAGTCGTAGCATGGCAGATTAATGGAGGGCAGTTTTTCGCCACCGATGGTCAAGGCTCGCAAACTTTTATTGTCGATTTCCTGGACAAACTGACGCCCCAACTGGGTCGTCATAAAAGCCAGGGTGACCTTGTTTTTTTCATAGTATGTGTTGAGCGCAATAAAATCCAGTCGGATTTCTGAGGGGATAATGCAGACCCCAGCCCCGGCGGTCAGATAAGGATAGATATCCATCATATGGGCATCAAAGCCAAAATTGGCGTAGGCACCAGAGCGGTCAGCTTCGGTAACTTCGTAATAGGACTCAAACCACTTGCAGAAGTTAGCCAAATTGCCGTGTTCCAGGACACAACCCTTGGGCATCCCGGTTGAACCGGAGGTATAAAGCACCACAAACTGATCGCTGGCTTCCGGCATATCAAGGATAACCCCCGGATCCTCTTCCAGAGTATCAAGCAGTTCTTTTCTGATCACCGGGCCGGCATAATCCGGAAGGTGCTGCTCAGGCTTATCGTCTTCGCTAAGAATCAGCTTAACATCGGCATCGGCCAGCATATAGGCCAGCCGATCATTTGGAAAGCTGTAATCCAGCGGCATATAGGCACCACCGGCTTTAAGGACGGCCA
>JAHIQT010000120.1 GCA_018903255.1 Bacillota bacterium
ATTATATCAAAAATATTGAACGAATTCAATTTTTTCAAAATTCTTTTTTTATAAAAAGGACTTTCATTTCGTTGGCATTATTTATCAGCTAGTTGTTTACTGACTCGCTACTCGCTTGACTATTTTTTCAACAAGCACAGAAAGAAGCTGTCGCAATCATCCATTAATGGACTGGTATAGGTAAAGTCATTTCCATTTTGATCTGGAATGATCTGCAACTGGGGAAATTTAAGCAACAGTTTCTTTATCTGATTTTCATTTTCATCTTGATTGATGGTGCAAGTTGAATAAAGCAACTCGCCTCCGGGTTTTAAATACCGAACGGCATTTTCAAGCAAAGTCGCCTGCATTTTCACTAATGCCTTGCGGCCTTCTTTGGTGCTATGATACTTTATCTCTGGCTTTCGTCTGATCACGCCTAGACCGGTACATGGGGCATCCAATAGAATTTTATCAAATGATTCTTCGTCAGCTGATGTATACTTACAGCCATCCTGATCTTCAAGACTGATATTTTTACAACCCAATCGCTGGCTGCTCTGTTTGACAAGCTCTAACCGACTGGCATACACGTCCCGGCCAATAATCTGTCCCTGATTTTCCATCATTTGACTCAGATAGGTTGTTTTTCCACCTGGAGCCGCACACATGTCTAAAACCCGGGATCCCGGTTTTGGGTTTAGCCGTTCAACCGTCAGCATCGCGGCCTGATCCTGGATTAGAAAATAACCATCTCTATATAAGCGGGAATTCTCAATATTGCTCTCAAATATTCCCAGGTTGGTCAGATGGATGGCATTTGGGGACAGCTCTCCGAGGATGGCCTCGACCCCAGCATCCTGTAAATCTTTTATCAATTGAGCGACTGATGTTTTTAAGGTATTACATCGCACCGTAAATGGCGGTTTTTCATTCAGCATCGGAATAATTGCTTCGGCTTTCTCCGTCCCATAAACTTCATAATATTTATGGACAATCCATAGCGGCACCGAATAGCGTGTCGATAAAGCTTCTTTCTCATTATCCCAATTCTCAAATTTGAATTCTTTTCCATCTTTCTCAATTTTTCGCATAATGTTTCGTAGCACACCATTGATAAAGCCTTTAGCCTGGGGCTGAATTTCTGCAGCCAAATTAACCGATTCATTAACAATCGCATAATTAGGGATCTTATCCAAAAAATAAAGTTGATAAATGGCTATCCTTAATATTTCACTGACCTCTTTATGCAATTTATTCACCGGTCGGCTACTTTGCTGTTTAATCAGATAGTCCAAATAGATCTGATTCTGAAGACAACCGTAAACAATATTTAAGTAAAGACGACGGTCTTCATCTTTAATAGCAAAGCGTTGCAAGGTTTTTTTAATTTCTAAATTCGAATAGGCTCCGTCATAGTTGATTCTCAATAGCGTTTCCAGCGCAAGTTTTCGAATATTTTTCAATCTCTTGAACCTCTTAATACAAGTAATCTGACCAACGTTAACAAAGCCATCACCGCTGCCGCAACATAGGTCAGTGCTGCCGCCCTTAAGACCTTTTTAACGCCAACTTCTTCTCCCGGCTGCAACAGATTATTATCCGCCAATGCGGCAATGGCTCGCTTGCTGGCATTAAATTCTACCGGTAAGGTAACGATTGTGAAAAAGAGACTAAATGAAAATAGAATAATCCCCAGATTCATAAAGGTCGTCCCCCAACCCGAGCTTTGCCCGAATATAAGTCCGATAAAAAATATCGGCCAGGCTAAATTTGAGGAAAAACCAGTGATTGGCACAATAAAACTTCTAAACCGCAGCGGCCAGTAGCCTTCCTTATCCTGAATCGCATGACCTGTTTCGTGAGCCGCGATGCCAACCGCTGCCACGCTAGCCTGTTGTCCAACGCCAGCAGACAAACGCATAATTTTGTTTCTGGGATCGTAGTGATCGGTTAGATTTCCCGCAACATTCTCAATACTAATGGCATTCAAGCCGTTGGCATTTAATAGTCGCCGAGCCGCATCGGCGCCGGTCAAACCATTTTTTGTTGGAACCCTACTGTATGCTTTATAGGCACTACTCACCTGAATCTGAGCATAGGCGGCAAAAATAATTCCCGGCACAAGTATCAGCATCGTCCAATAATACTCTAAAAAAAACATTGCATTTCCTCCTGTAATTTTTTTAATCTTAGCATCATTTCCTAAAGAACTGCTTAGACTAGTTTAAAATAGTTCCAATCTCTAATTTATTCCCACGCAAAAATGTAGTGGTCTCCATCCGTTTTTTATTTGGCGCTTGAACTGACCCTATTTTTATGGCGCCATCGTTGGTTTTAACAACAAGTCCATCCCGGTCATTGCTTGCAATAATGGTTCCCGGTTTTTGCTGGTTTTCGCAAACAATGATCTCCGGCAGAAAGCACTTGATTTTTTGATCGCGATAAATAAAATATGCCCCTGGCGCGGGATCAGTTCCATTTATCAAAAACAGGATCTCCCGACTGCTTTTTATCCAGTTGATGTGTCCGGTATCCTTTTGGATCTTCTCGGCATAGGTTGCCAGTGCATCATTTTGTGGAATCGGCTTTAGCGATCCTGACATTAGGTTTTCGAGGGTTTTGATCATTAAAGCTGCGCCTGAAACTGACAAATCTCGGTAAAGACTTAAAAAAGTTGTGGTCTCAGTGATCGGAGTTTCTGCCATTGACAGCATACCTCCGGTGTCCATCCCTTCGCCCATCTGCATAATAGTGACCCCTGTTGTTGCTTTTCCATCAATGATGGCGCGTTGAATCGGAGCTGCCCCCCGATATTCCGGCAATCGTGAACCATGGATATTTAATGCCCCATAAGGCGGTATTTCTAAGACTTCTTTCGATAATATCTGTCCATAGGCCGCAACGATAAAGATATCTGCCGCAAACCCCTTTAACTGTTCAATAAATTGCGGCTCGTTTATTTTATCAGGCTGTAAAACTGCGATACCCAGCTCTAATGCTTTAGTTTTTAGTGGCAGTATCTCAACCTTTTTCCCCCTTTTATTGGGTCGATCCGGCTGGCAGATTGCCGCGACGACATTATACCCGGCAGACACTAAACTTTCCAGAGCAGGAACGCCGAAATCGGTTGTTCCCATGAATATCACCTTAATTTTTTTCATCTTTTTCAACTCGATCAATAAACAAAATACCATCGAGATGATCAAGCTCATGACAAACTGCCCGCGCCAGCAAATCAGCGCAAAAAAGCTGAAAGACTTTTCCATCCAGATCGGTTGCTTCAACCACTAATGATTCTGGTCGTTTAACTAAGCCAGACTGTTCCGGTAGGCTGAGGCAGGCTTCTTCATCTTCTTCTTCGCCTTCAGTCGAAATGATGCTCGGATTAATAAAGATCATTGGTCCGTCTCCCACATCGACAACAAACAAACGTTTTAAAATGCCGACTTGAGGCGCGGCCAAACCAATGCCATCGGCTTTTTTCATCGTTTCCACCATGTCGTTACTTAATATATTTATTTTTTCATCTATTTCCTCGATAACCCGGGATTTCTTTCTTAAAATTGGGTCGTTATCAATTCTGATTTGTCGAATTGCCATTTTATCCTCCTAATTTATTATTATATTACACATTTCAGGCATTTTTTATAGATCAATCTGAATGGAAACCTTTGAATTTATCTCTTCAATTATACCAAGACTGATAATTTTTGCCATTAAATTTTGAAAAACCTTTGCTTCTGATGTCTTTATTACAATTTGATAATTAATGTTTCCGCCTCTGCTGACCCCAATTCGCACCGGTTTGTAAATTGTGTGTTCTATTCCAAACTCTCGAATTTCTTTTTTTATAGCCAGATACAGCTTCACTGCATCATTTTCTACTTCTGTTTCATTCTTCTGAAATACACCTAAGCAGATCATCTGAACAATCGGCGGGTATTTCAGTAAATTGCGATAGTGGATTTCACCTCGGTAAAACTCCTCAAAGCTATCATTCTTAATCGAATAAATTGTTTCATTTTCGGGTTCGTGGGTTTGAATCAGTCCCTTTGACGTACCATCCATAGCTTTTTCGAAAAAGCGGCTGTAGGTCTGATAAACTGTTTCTGAGGCCTGATAATTACCCTGATTAAGATCGCGATCAATCAGAATCGCCGCCGCAACTCCAATATTGTTTAGATTAAAGTGTTTACTGACAACCTGTGTTCCGATTAAAACATCAATTTTTCGACTGGCAATAGCCCTGTTCATTTTTTTTATTTCGGTTGGTTTCATACTTCCTTGAACAGTACCAATTCGGATACCTGGGAAAGTCTTTCCGAGATATTCTTCTAACTGATCAATTCCAAAGCCCATGTGCCTGATTTTATCGCTACCGCACTCTGGACACCGTAACGGAACCACCTTTTGATAAGCACAGTATTGACAACGCAAGGAATGCTGCTGACTGATGTATTTTAATGAGACGCCACAATGCGGGCATTTTTCTACATGACCACAATTACGACATAAAACGCTATTTGCATAACCCTTGTTATTAATCAGCAGGACGCTCATCCGCTGCTCTTCAAAGCTGGTTTTTAAATGTTTAAGCAAGACTTTGCTTAAAATACCCATGTTTCCCTGGTGCATTTCTTTTTGCATATCCACAATTTCGATAGCATGTCGCCGTTTTGTTTCTTGTCCGATTTGAAGCTTCGCGATCTCATTTTTTTCGATTTTATACCAGGTTGCCACCCGAGGGCTGACATCGGCAATAATATAAGCAGCTCCGATTGTTTCACTTGCTTTTTTAACAATATCGGAAATATGAAACCGTGGTGTTGCAATACTGATATGGGAGGAATCATGCTCATCATCGATAATGATAAGACCGAGGTCTTTAAATGGTAAAAAAAGCGCTGTCCGCACTCCAATTATGACTCTCAATTCTCCGGCTCGAACCCGCTGATCTAGATCTGCTCGCTGTTTTTGACTAAGCCGCCCATGAAAAACTCCGACTTGTTTGCCAAAGTACTTGTAAAACATTTCCATTCTCTGAAATGTCATATTGACTTCCGGAAAAATAATCACCGCCGACTTGCCAGATTTCAACTGGTCTTCGATAGCTTTAAAAAATAG
>JAHIQT010000121.1 GCA_018903255.1 Bacillota bacterium
AATGGTTGCGGGATTGCTTATAACGAGATTCCGCTGGCTTTTAAACGTCATGCCACCAGCAAGTTATCAACCATCGATGATCTGGAATCGATCGAATCGCTAGGGTTTAGAGGTGAAGCTTTGTCGAGTGTATCGGCCGTTGCCAAGGTACAGATAACCACCCGGTTTGAGAATGAAGAAGTTGGGAGTCTAACCCAATTTGAAGGGGGCAAGCTCCTCAATCAGCGGGTCTGCGCTTATAATCACGGCACTGAAATCACGGTTAGTGATCTATTCTACAATACCCCGGCGCGTCGAAAGCACATGGAAAAGGACAAGAAAGAAGAAATGCTCGTCCGCGATCTATTGGAGAAAATTGCAGTTTCCCATCCGGGGATTCGTGTTCAGCTTAGCAGTAATGGACGAATTGTTCTTGATACACCAGGAACCGGACAAGTGACCGATGTAGTTACAGGTCTTTATGGGGTTGATATTGCAGAAAATCTGATTGCTTTAAATTATGAAAACAAACCGATGAAGCTGGCCGGTTTTGTGGGAAACCTCAAAACGATGCGAAACCATCGCGAAGACCAGGTTTTTTTTATTAATGGACGCTTTATCAAAAACAATCGACTGGCTCAGGCCCTCGATGAAGCCTATGAAGGCTATAGCATGAAACATCAGCACCCCCTTGGTATTATTTTTATCGAACTGCCCGGCCGAATGTTGGACATAAATATCCATCCGGCTAAAACTGAGATAAAAATTTTAAATGAAAGTCTGGTTTGTCTGCTCTTTAAGCAGGGGATCCGCGAAACGCTGAGGAATGCCAATTTGATTGTTGAGTTGGGAACCGTTGAAAATCAAACCGAAAACAATCAAAAAGTCGATGATAAAAACAAGGCAAAAGTCGCACAATGTGTATCGATGGAAACACAGCTGCAAAGAAATTTTATAGAAGATCAGACAATCATTGATACTTGCTCATCGGAAAAAGAAGCTGTGCCTAGCGAAGCCAATAGTGATTTAGCAATAAAAACAGAAGCCATTAAAGCTCAGAATTTATTCAGCCCTAGAAATAGTCCAATTCAAAGAAAAGAACCGAAAAAATCAGCGCCACATAAAAACAGCGAAAATCCAGATATAACGTTTACTGAGAATTTTGAGCTGCTAAAAAACAAGGACACAGAATTAGAGTTAAAACAAAATAACAATCTAAAGACTGGCGGATCGAAAAGCAATGCATTATCGATTGACACAAAGGGCGAGAATTTATTAGCTTGCGACAATCCTAATCGGGTTGCAGAGATGTCGGGACTATTTAAATCTGAAGTGGTTAATACTGGGAAAATTGACAGCGAAAAAAAGGTTTTGCTGGCCTTGAAAAAAGATGTCAGGGATCTGGCAAAAATGAAAATTGTCGGCCAGCTTTTTAACGTATACATTCTTCTGGAGGGTGATCAAGAAATCTATCTTCTCGATCAACATGCTGCCCATGAGGCGCTCTTAACCGCGGAGCTAATGGCGATTTTTGATCGCAAGGAGGGTCTTCCCAGCCAAGGACTGATGACCCCGGTACCGCTTAAAATTCGACCCAAAGACTTAACGAGAATTGAGAATGCGTTAGCCGAATATAAAAGATTAGGTTTTGACTGTGATCTTTTTGGAGAAGACACGCTGCTGGTTCGCAGCGTCCCGGTATTGTTGGGTGAACCCCAAAACCCGAACTTATTAAAAGCGATGATTGAAGAAAACCTCTTTGAAGGTGACGAGAATACTGATGCTAACATGGCTTTTTCAGAAAAAGCGAAAAATAAAATCATTACCATGGCGTGTAAAGCAGCTGTTAAGGGGGGGCAATCTTTGGCACAGGCAGAAATTAGAAAGCTTCTAGAAAGCCTGGTAAACCTCAACAATCCCTATACCTGTCCGCATGGCCGTCCCATCATAATGAGATTAAAGGAATACGAATTAATGAAATTATTCAAACGGGTGATATAAAATGGAAGCAAAAAAACCCAAAGTACTAGTAATAGTTGGGCCGACGGCTAGCGGAAAAACCCCCTTGGGGGTGGCGCTTGCAAAAAGACTGGGTGGAGAAATCATTTCAGCCGACTCCATGCAAATCTATAAACATATGAGTATTGGCACGGCTAAGGTTAGCTTAGATGAAATGCAGGGGGTACCCCATCACCTGGTTGACTGCGTGTCTCCTGATGAAGAGTTCAGTGTGGCAAAATATAAAGCGGCGGCACTAGAAGCGATTGAAGCCATTCTTTCTAGAGGAAAACTTCCTATTATAATAGGGGGGACAGGATTGTATATTAACAGTCTAAGCCTGCCGTGGGATTTTCAAAAAAAAGATAGTGATGAAAAAATACGCTGGCGGTTAACCGCTGAGGCCGAAGTGATTGGAAATAAAGCCTTGTATGAGCGACTAAAATCAGTCGATCCAGTTACAGCAGAAATCGTCCATCCCAATAATCTGAACCGGCTTATCCGGGCGCTTGAAATTTATGAACTCACTGGCAAACCTAAATCAGATTTTGATGAAGAAACAAAAAAACATAGTGTTCCCTATGATTATATTATTCTGGGTTTGGACTGGGATCGCGAAACCCTCTATGAGCGGATTAACCGCCGGGTTGATCGGATGATTGAGGAAGGCCTCATTGAAGAAACAAAAATGCTAATTGAACGTGGCTATGACTGGAACCTAACGGCAATGAAGGCGATTGGTTACAAGGAACTGAAAGCTTACTTAGAAGGAGAGTCCAGCTTGGCAGAAGCGGTCACCATTTTAAAACGGGACTCCCGGCACTATGCCAAACGCCAAATGACCTGGTTTCGGAAAGACAAACGGATCCAATGGCTGAAGATGGACGAAACCAGAGATTTAGAGACCCAGGTTGAGGAATGTCTTAAGCTGATTCGTCCACAATTAGTAATAAACGAAAGTGAGTAATTGTTTGAACATACAAAAAGACATTAAAACCTATCTTGAACAGGAATTTGAAATTTCGGCAGAGGTCATCGATTTCGTAAAAAAAGTTGAAGATGCAGTTCATTCTCAACTTAAAAAACGCGATGATCTCTCAGAGCTCCATCAGTATCGGGTCATCAAAGCCATGCAGAAGGCAGGACTGGGAGATCGCCACTTCACTGTGTCTACTGGTTATGGCTATGACGACGTTGGGCGGGAAGTGGTCGAAACCATCTACGCTGATGTTTTCGGTGCTGAGGACGCCTTGGTGCGACCGCACATTTCATCGGGAACCCATGCGATTTCGTTGGCTCTATATGGGGTGCTACGCCCCGGAGACCACTTACTGGCGATTACTGGTTCGCCCTACGATACCATTCGCAGCGTTATTGGACTAGAAGAGGCCTGTGTGGGACAGGGAACCATTAAAGAATTTGGGGTCACCTATGATCAGATTGAATTGCTCGCTGACGGCAGTTTTGATGAAACGGCGATTCTTTCGGCCATTACTGCAAATACCAAAATGATTTATTTGCAGCGTTCTACAGGTTACAGCTGGCGGGCGGCGATAAGTGTCAAAACGATGGCAGAAATGATTAAAAAAATAAGAAGTGTGAAACCGGATGTAGTCATTTTTGTCGACAATTGCTATGGCGAGTTCATGGATCGGGTTGAACCAGTATCGATTGGCGCCGATTTGATGGCTGGTTCGCTGATCAAAAATCCTGGCGGTGGCTTGGCTCCGACCGGGGGCTATGTAGCTGGCCGGGCGGATCTGGTTCATCTGGCCGCCTGTCGTCTGGCAGCTCCCGGAGTAGCCAGAGAAACAGGGGCGACCCTAGGTATCAACCGAACCTTGTTGCAAGGTCTGTTTCTGGCTCCAACAGTGGTAGCCCAGGCAATTAAATCAGCAGTGCTGTTGGCCGCCTGCTACAAAAGACTGGGTTTTGCCGTTTGCCCTGAGGTGATCGACTATCGCAGTGATATTATTCAGAGTGTTTGTTTAAAAACAGCCGAAGGGGTTAAAACATTCTGTCGAGCGATTCAAGAAGCGGCTCCAGTGGATAGTCAGGCTACCCCCGAACCCTGGGATATGCCCGGTTATTCAGACCCCATTATAATGGCAGCCGGGGCTTTTATTCAGGGATCTTCGATTGAACTCTCGGCTGATGCCCCCATGCGGGAACCCTATTATGTTTATTTTCAGGGTGGCCTGACCCATTTTCACGGAAAGCTGGGTGTTCTACTCAGCCTTCAACGGCTGCTCGATAAACAACTCATAACGATAAAAAATAAATAAGGTAATGTAAGGAGAAATCATGATAACTAAAGAAAAAATTGATCGAATCAATGAATTGGCCCGAAAGAAGAAAGAATGTGGACTAACCGAGGACGAGTCAGATGAGCAAATGACACTGCGAGCCGAATATCTGTCAGCAGTCAGAACAAATTTCAGAGCGCAACTTGACAATATCGAAATCGTTGATTAGTAGAGACTAATCGCATTTGAAATGCAAGGGAGAAAAATACGATGAAAAACACAGATAAAGAAAAGAGTCCAGGGGTTTTGCTTCAGGAACAGCTGGTTAAAAAATGGGAACTGGCCTGGAAGGATCTCAGTGATGAGGACACCATAAAAGTAAAAGAAGTCAGCGATGATTACATTCGCTTTCTGACCGCCGGAAAAACCGAACGACAATGTGTAACCCTCAGCATTGATCTGGCTGAAAAAGCTGGATTCAAGCCGCTGGAAAGCTATCAGAAAGCGGGGGAAATTAGTCCTGGAGATAAGCTTTATGTGGTTCACAAAGATAAAACTGTGGTTTTCTTTGTGGCTGGCAGAGAATCGATTGAAAAGGGAATGGCTATTATCGGCGCTCATATTGATTCGCCGCGGCTTGATTTAAAGCCATCGCCTCTTTACGAAAGCGAGGACATGGCTTTTATGAAGACCCACTATTATGGTGGTATAAAAAAATACCATTGGGTGACCATACCTCTAGCCATGCATGGTACGGTGGTGAAAAAGGATGGCGAGACGATTAATATTTCCATCGGTGAAGCAGCAGAAGATCCGGTTTTTTGTATTACCGATTTGCTACCTCATTTATCTCAGGAACAAAATACCAAAAAAATGACCGAAGGGATCACCGGGGAAGGCCTTAACATCATTGTTGGCAGCAAACCTTATCCCGAAAAAGATCTGAAAGACGGGGTAAAACTAAATATTCTTAATCTTCTTTACACAAAATATGGTATGTTAGAAGAAGATTTTGCCACTGCTGAACTGGAAGTTGTGCCAGCAGGAGCGGCTCGAAATGTTGGTTTTGATGAAAGTCTGATTGGCGGATATGGTCAGGACGACCGTATCTGTGCCTATACTGCCCTGCGCGCGATACTTGACCGGGAGGAATCTCCAGAGCGCACCCTTTGTGTCATTTTGGCTGATAAGGAAGAGATTGGCAGCGTCGGTAACACGGGCATGCATTCGCGTTTTTTTGAAAATACAGTAGCTGAGATTATCGATCTGATGGCTGTGAAAAAACCGGAAATGGCGATGCGTCGGTGCTTTATGAATTCAGAAGTGCTCTCCGCTGATGTTACTGCCGGGGTCGATCCTAACTTTACCGGCACCCATGATAAAGGAAATGCCCCATATATTGGCAAAGGAATGGTTTTGTCTAAATACGGCGGTGCCCGGGGGAAATCCGGCTCTAATGATGCCCATGCTGAATTTGTGGGAAAGGTCAGACAAACCCTGGAGGCTGCAGGTGTGATCTGGCAGATGGGTGAACTGGGTCGCGTGGATCTTGGCGGCGGCGGTACCATCGCCCATATTCTGGCCGAATATGGAATGGATGTGCTTGATTGCGGCCCGGCACTGCTGAGTATGCATTCTCCCTTCGAACTGGCCTCCAAAATTGATCTATATATGTGTTATAAGGGGTATAAAAGCTTTCTGAAATAGGAAGAAAGACAAAATAATACTCTTAATGGCAGAAAAGGCAGTTGAAAAACGTATTTGTTAATATAGTAACAAATGCCATATTGTGCATTTGTTGTTTTAATCAGATAAATGACCACATTGAAATGGTAATAATAGTCTAAAATTTACTCTTTTAGAACTAAATATTACCATTTTTTTTATTGCCCCGGCGGGTACAGTATTATTTTAAACAAATTTATCGATACGTATGGAAAAAAAATAATTTATATGTTATGATACTGCCTATATATACAAGTATACTGTTTCTCTTGTGTAAAATTTTAATTTGAGGGGTGTTTGACTTAAGATGAATGTAAAACATGGAACCTTTAAGGGGGGAATCCACCCACCCTATAGAAAGGAAAGTACTGCTGAAGTTCCGCTGGGTATAGGCGCAAAACCAGAGATGGTGATCATACCCATGTCGCTGCACATTGGGGCACCTTGTACACCGATTGTAAAAAAAGGCGATCAGGTCTTTCTTGGACAAAGAGTTGGAGAGCCAAATGGTTTTGTTTCCGTTCCTGTCCACGCCAGCGTTTCGGGAACCGTTGTTGCGGTTGAGGAACGTCCACATGCATCCGGTGATCGGATCATGGCAGTTGTGATTGAATCGGATGGTTTGGATACCATCGACCCAAGTATCAAACCATATGGAACTCTAGAAGAAATGGATGCCGAGGCTATTAAAAAAATGGTTTTGAATTCTGGTATTGTCGGTCTTGGTGGGGCAACCTTTCCTACCCATGTCAAATTGGCCATTCCGCCAGACAAAAAAGTTGATTGTGTCGTTTTAAATGGTGCTGAATGTGAGCCCTATTTAACAGCTGATCATCACTTGATGCTAAATCAAGCTGAAAAGGTTGTCAAGGGATTACAAGCCGCCATGAAAGCGGTGGGTGTTGACAAGGGTTTTATTGGTGTAGAAGATAACAAAACCGATGCGATTGAGGCTCTTGTTAAAGCAATTGGAAACGATAGCAGACTGGAAGTTTACTCACTGCATACTAAATATCCACAGGGCGCAGAAAAGCAATTGATAGCGGCAATCATTGGCCGTGAAGTGCCGTCAGGAGGGTTGCCAGCGGATGCCGGCGTTGTTGTTATGAATGTTGGAACAGCAGCTCAAATAGCTGAGTCAATGACCACCGGATTGCCGTTATACAAGCGCTACCTGACCTGTACCGGAGATGCCATCAAGAAACCCCAAACGATGGAAATTCGTGTCGGAGTACCCTTCCAATCGGTTATTGATCAATGCGGAGGTTTTTCGGCTGAACCAGGAAAAGTAATTTCTGGCGGACCAATGATGGGAGTGACCCAGTTTGAAACCAATATCCCTGTGATGAAGGGAACCTCAGGAATTTTATGCTTAACCAAAGAATCGGCTAAGATCGCTATGCCGTCAAATTGTATTCACTGCGGTAAATGTGTCGGCGTCTGTCCAATTCATTTACAACCACTTTATATCGCTGAGTATTCGCAACGGGATAACTGGGATAAATGCGAATCAAATAATGCCATGGATTGCATTGAATGCGGTAGCTGTTCTTATATTTGTCCTGCAAAACGAACCCTGGTATCATCCATTCGGGTTGCTAAACGCGAGATTATCGCACAAAGAAGAAAAGGAAATTAGGAGGAATATTGATGAATGAATTAAATCTGACAGTGTCATCATCCCCTCATATCCGGGCAAAACACACCACAGCCAATATTATGCAAAATGTTATTATTGCTTTGTTACCTGCATTGGCTGTCGCAGGATTTGTTTTTGGAGTATGGGCATTGGCATTAGTAGCTATTTGTATTATCTCGTCAGTGGTTACCGAAGCGGTTATCCAAAAACTGCTTAAGAAACCAGTTACTGTCAATGACTGGAGTGCGGTTGTGACAGGGGTGCTGCTAGCATTCAATTTACCCATTAATGCTCCCTGGTGGATTGCAGTTGTGGGTTCTATTTTTGCCATCGCCATTGTCAAACAATGTTTTGGTGGTTTAGGACAAAACTTTATTAATCCAGCGTTGGCAGCGCGAGCCTTTTTACTGGCTTCCTGGCCAGGACATATGACTGCAACGGCCTATATTCCGGCAGCTGATACAGTAACAACAGCAACGCCATTGGCCTTGTTAAAAGCTGGAGAAGTAGCAAGCATGCCTTCAACTCTGGATTTATTCCTCGGATTGAATGGCGTGTACGGTTGTATTGGAGAAATTTCAGCCCTTGCTTTGCTAATTGGCGGACTGTATCTCATTTTCAAAGGCATCATCAGTTGGAGAATTCCAACCATTTATCTGCTAACAGTAGGGATCTTTGCTTTATTGGTGGGACAGGATCCAATTGTGCACATTGTCTCAGGTGGTATAATGCTGGGTGCCTTCTTTATGGCAACAGACTATGCTTCGTCACCCGTCACCGCTAAAGGTCAGATTTTTTATGCGGTTGGCTGTGGTTTAATTACAATGATTATTCGTATTTATGGGGGTTATCCAGAAGGCGTTTCTTATTCGATTCTACTGATGAATGTTGCAACACCTCTTATTGAACGCTTCACCAAAGAGCGAATCTATGGTGTGACTAAAACCAAGAAGGAGGCTAAAGCATAATGGAAGCAAAAGAAAAAGTACAGATTGATTGGAAAGTTGTTTTTAAATTAGGTTTTATATTACTTCTTATTTCAGGGGTAGCAGCTTGCTGTCTGGCATTGACCAATTATGTGACGGCTGGCACGATCGAAGAAATGAACATTCAAGCGAACACCGTTGCGCGTCAGGAAGTACTGCCGGAAGCGACTGATTTTGAAGAAGTGCCAACCGCCGATGTGGAAAAAACGGCCAAAGAAATTGGTATGGAAAAACCAGAAGAACTGCTGGAAATTTATATTGGAAAAAATGGCAGTGAAATTGTCGGGTATACCGTTAAGACCGGTCCTTCAAGTGGTTTTGGGGGTGAGATACAGGTATTAACTGGAATTTCAACTGATGGAGTCATTACTGGAATTACCATCATTAAACACAATGAAACGCCAGGGTTAGGTGCACTTGCCACCGGTGAATGGAAAGATCAGTTTACCGGTAAATCAGCGACAGAAGAGTTGATCGTGGTAAAAGGGGCAGCCGCCAAAGAAGACAGTAATGAAATTCAGGCGATTACCGGCTCGACCATTACATCTGCGGCAGTTACTGAAGGTGTCAATACATCCGTTGACGTTTACCAGATTATGTCGAAATAGGAGGGAAATAAAAGATGAATTTTATGAAAAATCTTACTCGGGGAATCATCCGAGAAAATCCTATCTTCGTACTATTACTGGGGATGTGTCCGACCCTTGCGGTTACCACATCGGCAGTAAATGGTTTGGGGATGGGACTGGCAACAACCGCTGTGTTAATCTGTTCAAATGTCGTCATCTCAGCACTTAGAAAAGTGATCCCTGATAATATCAGAATCCCTGCCTTTGTCGTTATTATTGCATCCTTCGTGACTATTGTTGGTATGTTAATGAAAGCTTACTTGCCAGCACTGGATGCATCATTAGGTTTATTTATACCGTTGATTGTTGTAAACTGCGTTATCTTGGGTCGGGCGGAAGCTTTTGCATTTGGAAATGGTGTCGTCGATTCATTTGCAGATGGACTTGGAATGGGTCTTGGGTTTACCATGGCGTTAACTATTTTGGGTTCAATTCGTGAAATTCTAGGGGCAGGAAGCATTTTTGGATTTTCATTATTCGGGGCTGCTTATGAACCGGTATTATTGATGATCTTGCCTCCTGGGGCATTTTTAACCCTTGGTCTTTTGATTGGCCTCATTAACTGGAAAACAAAAAAGGCATAGGGGGAGATATCAATGACTTTAATTTTTATAATGATCAGTGCGATTTTTGTCAATAATTTTGTACTATCGCGATTTTTAGGTATTTGTCCGTTTTTAGGGGTTTCCAAACAAGTTGAAACCGCTGTCGGAATGGGTGTTGCTGTAACCTTTGTTATGGCACTTGCTTCAGGAATAACTTATGTGGTTCAGTATTCAATATTAAATCCGCTAGGTTTAGGATATTTGCAGACAATTGCATTTATTCTGGTAATTGCAACGCTGGTTCAGCTGGTTGAAATGGTCATTAAAAAAGCCAGCCCATCGCTGTATCAGGCGTTGGGCGTCTACCTGCCTTTAATCACAACTAACTGTGCGGTTTTAGGGGTTGCGCTTTTGAATATTCAATTTCAGTATAATTTTATTGAAACAATTTTCCACGGCGTTGGAGCAGCCTTAGGTTTCACGCTTGCGATTGTGCTTTTTGCGGGCATCCGAGAACGGCTTGAAACCTCAGCAGTTCCAAAAGCTCTTGAGGGATTTCCAATTGCGTTATTAACCGCCGGCTTAATGGCGATTGCGTTTTTGGGATTTTCTGGAATGAAACTAGGTTAGGAGGATACAGAAATGTTAAATGCGATTTTAGTTCCTGTCGGTATCCTCGGTGTATTTGGTTTAGTGTTTGGAATTGGCCTTGCCATTGCGGCTAAGGTGTTTGAAGTGTATGAAGATCCTCGAGTTCCAATGATACGAGCTGCCTTACCCGGTGCAAACTGTGGCGGCTGTGGATTACCTGGCTGTGATGCGCTGGCATCTGGGATCGTAAATGGAACCGCCGCCATTGACGCCTGTCCGGTTGGTGGAGCCGATTGTACTGCTGCAATTGCTGAAATAATGGGAATGGAAGCAGGAAGTGCGGTAAAAAAAGTGGCCACTGTTATTTGTCAGGGAACCTGCGAAACAGCGCCAAATCGAGCAGAATACTACGGCGAAATGGATTGTCGGGAAGCGATGATTGCCTCAGGCGGTGCAAAAGGTTGCCGATATGGCTGTATGGGATTAGGCACGTGTAAAGCGGTATGTCCCTTTGATGCCATTATTATGGGCGAAGACGGATTACCAAAAATTGATCCAGACAAATGCACGTCTTGTGGCAAATGTGTGGATGCCTGTCCCAAAGCGATCATGAACTTGGTACCAGCAGCTCAGGAAGTGATTGTTAAATGTCATAACCTTGATAAAGGAAAGGTTGCCCGTCTATCCTGTACAACTGCATGTATTGCTTGTGGCGCCTGTAAAAAAGCCTGTCGCTTTGATGCAATCACGGTGGATAATAATTGTGCAAAAATTGATTATGACAAATGTCGGCAGTGTTACGAGTGTGTCGATAAGTGTCCGATGAATTGTATTACCGGCGATGTTGAATATGGCAAAGCTACCGCATATATTATTGACGAAAACTGTATTGCCTGCGGTTTGTGTGCGAAAAACTGTCCGGTCAATGCTATTACCGGAGAAATTAAAAAACCACCCTATGTTATCGATCATGACATGTGTATTGGTTGCGGAATCTGTTTTGATAAGTGTCGAAAAAGTGCTATTGAAATGCGACCAAATAAAACTAAGTAATAAAATAAACAAAAAGCACTGAAACGGCTCTTCATTGAAAAATGAAGAGCCGTTTTTATTAAGAATTTATGACAATTCGGCATTCAATTAAAATTTTAATGAGAATTTTAGGAAAAATGTATAAAATAAATTGGGATTCTGTTAGAATGGTAATATTGTTGATAAGAGGAGGCTTATGGTGAACGGAAAGTCAGACTATCACGTATCAATTAAAAAGCTCCCAGAGGATGAACGACCGCAGGAAAAAATGATCCGTCATGGCGCTGGAAGCTTAAGCAATGCGGAGCTACTAGCAATAATTATTCGAACCGGAACTCGGGATGCGACTTCAATAGAAGTGGGCAGAAAGATCATGGAGTACCTGGATAATGACTTGTCGGCCTTTTATCAAACAGATGTGATGGAGCTTAAACGTAACCCTGATTTAGCTGGTATCGGCATTGTTAAAGCCTGTCAGATTAAGGCAGCCATTGAACTGGGTCGTCGAATGAAACAGAAGGATTTGCCTGAGATAAAAGTCACTACACCCCAGGATGTGGTAACTTTGCTTGTCGATCAAATGGTATATCTCAAACAAGAATGCTTTAAAATTATTTTGCTGGACACCAAGAACAAAGTCATCAATATTGAGGAAGTCAGCCGCGGAACCTTGAATGCTTCTTTGGTTCATCCCAGAGAAGTTTTTGTAAAAGCCATTAAACAATATGCAGCATCAATTATTATGGTTCACAATCATCCTTCTGGTGATCCCGAACCTAGTGGCGAAGATAAACGTATTACCAGGCGACTGGTTGATGCAGGCGAGTTAATCGGTATTTCAGTGTTGGATCATATTATTATTGGACAGGGCTCATATCTGAGTTTTAAACAGGAGAAACTCCTGTAGTTAGCTTAATACATTTAAAAATACCTAACGCCGTGTTTGAAATTGAGGTATAATAAAGTGTATGTTTAAAAATTAGGATGATTTCAGTTAATCAGCAATAAAACAATGTCGGTCAAACATGATTTAATAAACTATAGTCAGTATATTTACAGAGAAGCTTCAGAATCGGAGGTAGGATTATCAGTCTTGTTTATACGTATCATATATCAAAAGATCATGAAAAACTGGTCAGAGATCAACTGGTCATGCGTTATAGCTATTCCAGCCGATTAATCAGAGAGATCAAACGGATTGGAAAGATCAGTTTAAATCATAAGGAATGCTTCCTGGGGCAGCAAATCAAGCCAGGAGATATCATTGAGATTAAGATGCCACGCGAAGAGATTGACGGAGAGCCGGTATTGGGTAATCTCAGTGTTGTTTACGAAGATGAAGAATTATTAGTAATTAATAAACCGCCGTTCTGTGTTACGCATCCCACCAAGAGTCATCAATTGGATACCTTGGCAAATTATGTCAGCTATTATTGGCGTGATCGCGGTATTTCTGCAAAAATTCGCTTTGTCAATCGCCTGGATCGGGATACAACAGGAATTGTTGCGATTGCCAAAAATAAATATGTACATCACTACGTGCAAAAAGAAGTCAATGCTGGTAAGGTTCGCAAGGTTTATCATGCTTTTGTTCATGGAAAACTTCCCCATGCGGAAGGGGTAATTAATCTTCCTATTGGGCAACCCTATCACGATAGTATTCATCGCGTCGTTATGGTCGATGGGAAACCATCAGTCACCCACTATAAGGTGCTTGAAGAGTTTAAGGATGCATCATTGATAGAACTGATTCTAGAAACAGGACGAACCCACCAGATAAGGGTTCATTTAAAGCATCTGGGAAACCCGATTATTGGCGATCCGCTCTATCATGGTGATGTTATTGATGAGGGACATTTTGAAATGTCTCACCAGGCACTTCATGCCCAGAGCCTGGAGTTGTCACTTCCCAAAACTAAAGGTTTGTGCTTTCAGGCTGAGTATAACGACGAATTGAAAAAGCTTCATCAGCGTTTAATAGATAATAAATAGAAAAAGGTGATAAAATGAGTGAAAAGCAAAAAAAAGGGATAAAAAGACGAAAGAAGAAAAAACACATCGGTGCAAAGGTACTGATTATTCTTTTGGTTCTGGGAATACTGGGAATCGGAGTGATGTATTCGATATACGCTGCAAATCGTATGGATATTTCTGAATATCAGTATCAGGCAAAAGACAAAACCGAGATTTATTCGGCAGATAATGTCATTATAGCGGAATTGTACATGAAAAATCGAACCAATATTACCTTTGATCAGATTCCGCTACAATTACAGCAAGCTCTGATATCTGTTGAAGATTCGCGTTTTTACGATCATTTTGGGATTGACTTGCTAGGGATTGTTCGGGCATTTTTCTCAAATATAGCCAGTAATGGCATTGGCGAAGGTGCTAGTACGATCACCCAACAACTTTCGAGAGTATTGTTTCTTCCGGATATTGCAACAGAACAGAATTTTAATCAATCGCTGATAAGAAAGCTAAAGGAAATATCGATAGCACTGCAATTAGAAGAAAAGTATACCAAAGAGCAGATCCTAGAGATGTACTTTAATGAATACTATTTTGGTTCAGGTGCATATGGGATTGAAGAAGCAGCGCAAACCTATTTCAATAAACCGGTATCACAGGTTGATCTCGCTGAAGCAGCTATGCTGGCGGGATTACCCCAGGCACCCAGTGCGTATGCTCCTAACTCAAATTTTGAAGCAGCAAAAAAACGTCAGCAGGAAGTTCTGATACGAATGGTTAAGGAAAAGTACATTACCCAGGAAGAAGCAGATGCAGCCTATGCACAGGAGTTGGTTATTAGAGATCCAGCAACCATTAGCAATGATAATCAGATCGTCGAAAATTACCAGTCATATGTCGGGCGGGCTTTGGATGAATACGCCCGCTTAAAAGCATCGGCAGTTATGCAAGAGCGTGGCATCACAGAAGATCAGGCGATTGATTATATCAAAACGAATATTGCCAGCGGTGGTTATCGTATTTATACAACCATTAATACCACCATGCAGACTGATGCAGTAGAAAGTCTCAATGGTGTTCTATCCGACTACGGAATGGACGAGGAGACTGGATCGGTGGTTTCAGTGGATTTGGATGGTGCAATAAAGGCTTATTATGGCGGCAACACGCAGATTGATATGGCAAATACGCCTAGACAACCCGGGTCAAATATTAAGCCCCTTTATTACGCAGCGGCCATGGATAAGGGACTGATCACTCCATCAACGACCATATTGGATGCCTATACTGATTTTGGTGGCTATGCACCCAGAAACTATGATGGTGGTTATCATGGAACCGTAACAGTTCGGACAGCCTTAGTCAACTCTTACAATATTCCGGCGGTTAAGGTGTATGATAAGGTTGGAGTAGAAGCCGCAGTTGCCTTTATGCAGACAATGGGAATCTCAACATTTGAGGATACTGACTATAATTTGGCAACGGCACTTGGTGGAATGACCTATGGCATCAAACCGATGGAAATGGCAGCCGCCTTTAATGTATTTAACAATGCCGGGGTCTACAATCAGCCCTATTTTATCACCAGAATGGAACAGATCAATGGAGAGGTTATTTATACAAAAAATGCATCAAGTACAACAACGAGAAAAGTCATGACCGATACTACCGCCACCAATATGATGAGCATTTTAGAGGGCGTTGTTAATTATGGTACCGGAACATCTGCTTCGCAGATTTATACAACAGCTGGGAAAACCGGGACAACCCATGATAATAAGGATTTATGGTTTACCGGCATTACTGGTAATTTAACCACGACAGTCTGGATAGGTAGTCCTGAGAATTATATCCTACCTGGAGGTAGCTATATTGCTGCGGTTGTCTATGGCAGTTATATGAGGTCGGTTATCAATCAGGATTTGCTGACGATCACTGAAATGGAAAGAACATCGAACGAGGGTGAAACTTCGGGAGCCTCATCTATTGATGGAGGAACCACTAAACCGGCAAAAGAAGAGGAAAAAAAGACTGAAACCGAAACCCCTACACCAAAACCGCCAACCCCGACTGAGCCAACAACGCCAACAACGCCAACAAAGCCAACCGAGCCAACCGAGCCAACTGAGCCAACCGAGCCGACTGAACCAACCGAGCCAACTGAACCAACCGAGCCAACCGAACCAACCGAGCCAACCGAACCAACTACACCGACTGAACCAACTGCACCGAGAACCTAAGACCAGCTAATAAAAGTCAATAGTTAATTTCAATTTTTTTAGAAATGAGGATTGATAAAAAGGGCATAGCAAACAAGCCATTAAAAAATCCGAACAATGGCCAAAATCAGGTTATCGAAATTTTCAGGGTTAAGCGGCCAAAGTGAGGCTGGAATGGGTGCTGTTTCGCCAGGACTGATGATCTTCGGGGCTCCTGAATTCAAACGGTTTTTGGTCACGGAGAACCGCAAAAATGTAATGAAGCAGCTTATGCATGACGGCTACAAGGGCGACCTTTTTCTTCTTGTTTTGGCATTTATTCTGATAGTAATCCCGCAAAACAGGATTGATCGGATCACCTTTGCAGGTGGTTCGAATCGAAGCCAGAGCCGCAGTAAAAAGGACTCTACGCCCGAACCGGGTACCACGCTTGGAAATTTTGTTACGATCTCCATTAAACTTGCCGGACTGATTGACACTGGGATCAATACCAAAGAAGGCAACCAGAGCTTTTGGCGAATGGAACCGGGAAAAATCTCCGATTTCGGCCAGAATAGTGGCCGCGGTTAGAAAACCAATTCCTGGCATGGCTTCCAGCAGAATAATGGAGTCCCGGACATTTTTGGGAAAGTCAACATTCGAAATCATCCCAGCCAGTTCATCTTTAAGACCTTCCAGATTGGCCTGAAACGTTTCAATACCGTCAAGATGATACTGAATTTTACGGCTGAGGATAGAAAATTCCATGGGCATTTGAAGGCAGAGTTGAGCCATCTCAACGAGTTTGGCAACCTTCTTCTGTCCCCATATAAGCCCCTTGCGACTGGTTTTGGCAATCATTTGAGCCAGTGTATCGGGATTTTCAGAAAGAATGGCCTGAGGGGTTTGATAATCCCTGAGAATTTTCAGCGAAGCCTTGCCAAAAGGATTACTAAAAACATCCAGATAACCGGGGAACAGCAGGTAAAGATCGGTGCACAGGCGGTTTTTCAGTTCGGTGAGCATATCTGAAATGGCATAATATTCACGCAGTAACATCCTCAGGGAAAGAATCTGGGGTTCTGGAACCAGTGAATACTTAACATCCTGAAATTTAGCCAGTCGGGCAATGGATTCCGCATCTTTGGCATCATTTTTCACTTTTCTTAAGTCGAAATTTTTGGTAGAATGAACACATAGAGGATTCAGGACAAATCCTTTGAGATCATTCGATTTCAAAAAGAAGAAGAGTGGCAAATGAAAGATACCCGTAGATTCTACAAAGTAGATGGGCTTTTGTTTCAGCCGCTCTTCTTCTTTTTTGAGAATGCCGAGCAGCTTGTTAAAACCGGCCGGATTGTGATCAATCCGAAAGGGCTTGTGAATCAGTGAGCCATTAGGCTCCAGCATAGCGACCACAGAAAACTCTGAGGAAACGTCAATGCCAACAATAAAATCATTTAAGAATTCAGACACAATAACACAACCTTTCTGTTTGAATCAATCAGAGCATCCACGAAAGAAGAACGCTAGACAACCTTGCATTTGAAACGGGTAACACCCGAAGGTGGCCCAACCAGCTAAACATCGAATCGTCCTTGTGGAGTGACACGCTTTTTTACGGATAAGTCCTTTGATGAAAAGGGATCCAGGAGGTACGCACATCTATCTCTCTGACAAAGCGATTATAGCATGATGTTTAAAGAAATCAAATCCTGGTGTCGCTGATTGATCCGAACAATAAGTTTAAAATTATCAAAGAACATTCGGGTTAAGTTTTGATCACTTACCCTATATGTATCTTACAAGGAGGAAGATGATGATTGAGCAAAGCAAATCGAAACGACAGGAAATAAAACAGAATATGCGAGGTGGTCAGGGGGATGTTGTGATTACCCACATCACCAACAATGAGATTCTAGGCGAAAATTGCCGACTCTTTGCCCAGATTACCGTAAAACCGGGAGATTCTATCGGAGAACATCAGCATCTCGGTGAGCGTGAAATATTTTATTTTTTACAGGGTCAGGGAATTGTAGTTGATAACGGCAGAGAATCTGAAATCGGTCCCGGAGACGTGATGGTTACTCCGGATCAAGGTAGTCATAGTGTCTACAATAATGGTCAAGAGGACTTGATATTTATGGCACTGATTCTTAATGAAAACGCGTGACAAAAAAGAAGATTGAACAAATATTAGCCACACTGGAAAAGCTCTATGGGCAGGAACAGTGTGGCTTGGATTTTAATACCCCCTTTGAACTGCTGATTGCCACCATCCTTTCAGCACAATGCACAGATGTCCGGGTGAACATTGTCACTAACGATTTATTTGATAAGTACAATACACCGGAAACTATTTTGTTATTGGGAGAAGAAGCCCTGCTTGAAAAAATTAAGACTTGTGGTCTGGCAAAAACGAAGGCAAAAAACATCATTCTGACCTGTCATCGACTACTAATCGAATATAATGGGATTGTACCTGCTCAAATGGAGCAACTAATCACACTCCCGGGGGTTGGACGAAAGACCGCCAATGTGGTAATGAGTAATGCCTTCAACATACCGGCTATTGCGGTGGACACTCATGTTTTTCGGGTTTCCCGAAGAATTGGTTTAGCCAGTGGGAAAACGGTGCTGGAAGTTGAAAAGGAATTAATGAAAAACATTCCGCAGGATAAATGGTCCCAGGCTCATCATTGGCTGATCTGGCATGGAAGAAAATGCTGTACGGCCAGGAAGCCCAATTGCGGCGAGTGTATGCTGTACAATCTCTGTGTTTTTGCGAGACAAAGTTTTAAAGAAGCATAGGATCAGAGTAATTATTTCTTGTGTTTTTCTTAAGAATGGTTTATGATAAGCACTATAAATAATCATTGAAAAGAAAAAGGAGGAAAAGAAATGAAGAAAAGAGTTCTTAGTGTTTTACTTGTAATGATCTTCACCGCTTCAATTTTTGCATTTGCAGGATGTACAACATCGGGCGGAAGTGCAGACGCAGACGTTGTCAAACTTGGTTTTATTGGACCAATGACAGGCGATGCTGCTATTTATGGAAGCTCAGCTGAAGAAGGTGCCCAATTAGCCGTGGCTGAAATCAATGAGGCCGGTGGTATTGATGGGAAGAACATCGAGTTGGTTGCTTACGATTCAAAAGCAGATCAAACCGAAGCAATCAATGCCTACAATCGTTTAAGAGACCAGGATGGTGTCGTTGCAGTAATTGGTGGAACCTTAAGTGGCGAAACCTTAGCAATGAAAGACATTATGGTTCAGGATAATATGCCAGTATTGTCGCCAACTGCAACTGCAGTTGAAGTAACCGAAGATGCTCCAAATGTATTTAGAACATGCTTCCTGGATGATTATCAGGGACAGGCGGCTGCTAACTTTGCAGCGACTACCTTAAGCGCTAAAACAGCTGCTTTATTAATTGGAACTGGTAACCCCTACTCAGAAGGTGTGTCAGAAGCGTTCAAAACAGCATTTACTGCCAAAGGCGGAACAATTGCTGGTAGCGAATCTTACGGCACCGCTGATAAAGACTTCAGTGCCCAATTAACAAAAATAAAAGACATGAATCCAGATGTCGTGTTTGTTCCAGATTATGTTCAAACAGTTGGTCCTATTCTTCAAAAAGCCAAAGAAATGGGCATTACAGCAAAATTTGTCGGCGCTGATGGTTGGGATGGCGTTCAGGAAGAATATGCTGATGCCGCTCAGGGAAATTACTTCACAAATCATTATGCAGCGGATTCACCATCAGAAACTGTACAAAACTTTATCACTGCCTACAAAGCAGAGTATAACAAAGTGCCAAACTCTTTTGCTGCTTTAGGTTATGATGCGGTATATGCCATGGTGGCAGCGATTACAGCAGCAGGATCAACAGAATCGGCTGATATTATCACAGCTTTAGGCGCTACTGATCACCCTGGTGTTACCGGAACCTTGAAGTTTGACGAAGAAGGCAACCCTAAAGACAAAGAAGTAACGATTATTAAAATTGATGGCGGTCA
>JAHIQT010000122.1 GCA_018903255.1 Bacillota bacterium
AATGTCACTGCCACTCTGGGCGATTTTATCTAACAGCAATAAGCTTGCCACCTTGACGTTACCCGCCGAACAAATCAGGGCGGCGGGCTGGTTCTCCAGCAGCCCGGCCACCTCACTAAAGACGGTCGGGTTTTCAAAAACAAAAACCCGCTTGTTGACGCAAGTAACCCGGTCGATCATGCCAATATTCCAAAGCGAGACGTGCAGTGGTTCACTGCAATTAGCAAAGCCCGCCCAACCCGAATGGATTTTATCACCTGCATAAGCCTGAATCCCCCGACAAATGGTGTAATTGGAAACCTCATCGTAAATCAGACCAGCCTGGTATAAGAGTTCCATCTGGGCTTCGGCATTTTGCGGATAACTAAGCTTATAATAGCTGGCTAATGCGTAAAGCAGCAGCCGCCCACCATCGCGGTTCATATCAAAGGCATGGGGATCTTTGGTAACTTGCGAGGCAAAAAGTGCCAGCCGCACCTTTTCTGTTTCCACCACCGATTGATTTAATCCCTGACAAACCTGAGTCAGCAAACTTCTTAAATACTCAGGGTCTTCGTTATACTTTAAATTAAGCAGGGAATAGGCATTATTTTTATTAACCAGCACCGCTTCCAGCCACAAGCCTGCCGGGGTTTCTTTAAAGAACTTGATCATATCTTCAAAATATTGACCTTTCTGGTCTTGATACTGACTTCGCACATCCTTTTTCCAGCTCAGCTTTTCGCCATAATAGCAGCTCAATACCGCTTCAAAATCAATCCCCCGATAGCGGGTGCTTTCAAAGGCCTTGATAAATTTTTCGACTGAGAAGCTGGCACTTTTCTGGAGATAGTTCTTTTTAAACAGGCTTCTAAGTACTTCCCGCTCGTCGTCGCTGATCTTATCTAAATAGATGGTGCCACCGAGATGACCGAGTGATTCATATTTTTCGCGAATCTGTTTGATAATTCGGCGATAGCCCGGGTTATCTTTGAGATAAGCAGCAAACTCATCAGGCATCATCGATCACCAGCCTTCGCAGCTTGCCGTTCCAGTGGTAATTGAGTACGGTGACAAAATCGGCATTGTCTGGCCTAATCAGCTCGCTGATTGCCAGTGAATCGACCGTATCATAATCCCCCCAGAGAATCTGCGAGTTAATAATATAGCTGAGATCCAGCTCGTTCAGCAGCCGGAACATATCACGGATATTTTGCTCATCGACCCCGGCAAAGGCCTCATCAAGCGAAAGCATCCGGGCGCTTTCTTTGCCAGCGGCTTCATAGCGGGCGTTAACCGCTGAAAATAAGGGTACATACATGGCCATGGCTTTTTCCCCGCCACTAAATTTAAAGAAGCCGTTATTGGTCAGTTCCTTACTGAGTTGGCCGGTTTTCTTGAAAAAGAGCTTAAACTCAAACCATTTCCGGTAATCTAAAATATCCCGCATAATTGAATGGAAGGTCAGATTAACGCCCTTGTCTTCGAGGGTGCGTCGGGCCAGGGCTATTTTTGAGCGAAAATGCTCAGAAAGGGCAGCAAGATCCTCATCACGCAAGAGGTTTCCGTCCATTTTTAGCAGGTTGACCAACTTTTTGGTGTCTAACTGTTCTTCGGTTTCGGCTTTTTTACTGGCCCATTTTAGACTAAAGCTAAGACCCATCGAGGTATCCATTTTTTCCATCAGCTTATTCATGTTATCTACCCATTTTTCGCTGTGAAAAATCCGGGCACTGATTTTTTTACTGATATTTTTAACCAGAATATCTTCAAACAATTCCCGGTCACTTTCTTTTAGGAGTTTATCGGTTTCGTCGAGACTGTCTTTCAGGTGATCTGATAAATCATAAAAGTTAACCACCTTACCAGCGACCCTGGCGGTGATATTCATCCGACGCCGCAAATCCCAAACCTGCTTGAAGCGATCATTTTCCTCATCAAGCGGCTGATCTTCAAAGACATACTGACTGTTAACGGCATACTCACGCAGATACTGGCTGTTGTCTTTAAAGATTTCCATCAGCCGCAGGGTAATCTGCTCCTTGTTCTGTTTCTCCGACTGGGGATTTTTTTGGATCAACTCGCGAGCCTGATCGGCCAGTGGGGCTTCAGTTCGCCGGATCAGATAGCCTAGCGCCAGTTCTTCGGTAAAGGCATCTTCCATCAATTGAAAGCGCTTTGCTGTCAATAACAGGGTTCTTTTAACCGCCGCCTCTTCCTCATAAAAACGCTCTAGCCCCAGCTTTTGCCGCTCTAGTATCTTAACGGCTTCCTCTTTTTCTTTGGGCAGGGTCTTTAAGGCCTTCAAGCAGTGTTCCAATTCTGCCTGGATGGCCGGATAATCGGTCAGTTGCAATTGTTCATTTAGGTTTACCCGAGTGATTTCCATCGCTGACCGGCTTTGATTAAGCTGATTGATCTCATAAAGGAGGTCATCAATTTCCTGTAAGATTTCCTGATAACGGTTTTCGGCTACCCGCAGACTCCCAAGACTGTGCTGCAGCAAAATGGTGATTTTTTCCAGCCGGTGCAGTTCGCTGCCATAGCTAATCGCCGCGGCCTGAGCCTCTTCATAGGTTTTTAAATCCTGGGGCAGGGTGATCCGAAGGGTAATCCGGTGAACGGTTTCCTTGATCTGCTGGAGCTGGTGATAACAGCTTTTTTCTTCGTCATTCTTTGTTTGCAGCGCCTTATCGCTCATCTGGGCATCAAATCCGGCCTGCTTGACGACTGTGGCAGCGGTAATCAAATCTTGTGGATCAAAGCTGGCTGTGAACTCCTGCTTAAGTAGCGCTAAGGCGGTCTTGATCTGATTAAGGATTTGCGTCTTTGCCGCTAACCGGTCGCTAATCTCACTTAGCTCCGCTTTAAGACGACTTAGTTTTTCTTCCCGATATTTGATTCTGGCAGAAGCACCAATAAATCGGGCGGTCTCCTTACCGGTCGCTCGTCCCCATAAGATGCCTAAACGATAATTGCCCTTTTCATCGATATGGGTGTGGTGGGTATGATCAATCAGGATACTATTTATCACACTGACCACCTCTTCTTTAGAAATAGCGATGAGGGCGTCATCAACTTTGAGGTACTGGTTAATGCTATGAACCATAAACTGGGGCTCGGGGAAAAGATAGTGATCACCACTAAGCTCTGGCATTGCCAGCAGTTTTTCCCGCTGAGCTGCCGGTACAATCAGGGCATCGAGAATCCCCATATCGGCCATTGCTTCTTCAATCGCGGCCTGGTTTTTTTCATCGATCCCCTCAATAAAGTCTAGTGCCTGATACAGCGGCACATGGGGAATCCCCAGCTCAACCAGTTTTTTGCGGTTCTCGGTGACCTTATCGGCTCTTAGTGGTTCGGGATCTTTAAGCTTTTGCCAGGCCTCAATTTCGGCCTGTTTCGATTTTCTTTCCGCATCAATCTGATTCCAAAGCGATTGTTCGCTATACAGCAGCTCGCGTTTGATCGCTTCCTGATTATGGTACTGGTCCTGCAGGATTCCGGCAATGCTGTTGACATTGGCGTCCGGACCAAACTGCCGGATTTCCCGGGCCAATTGACTCAAACCCTCGGCCGGGATGATGTATTCCTGGTTGTGCTGATTGTTAAGATGCAGTTTTTCGATGGTTTCATCCTGAATTTCGACTAACTGGCGGTTAGCTTGCTCGAGTAAGCGCTCTTTTTCCTGCTGTTCTTTTTTGAGCATCTCCAGCTCCAGCAATAGTTTTTCATAGCTATCGGCGATCTGCTGTTGCTTTTCGATCGCCTTGATCGCCTGGCCAATCGTCTGGGTATGGGCGCTCAGGGTATCGCTGATATAGGTAAAATCATAGGCTTCGGACAGTGCTTTGGTGATTTCATCGCGGGTAAAGGCGTGTTCATCAAAAGCAAAGGCTTCAGCCAGCTCATCCATCTCAGCCAGTTGCCGGCAAATCGCTTGTTCCCCGGCTTCCACTTCCTGGCGGTAGCCAGAAATCTGATTATCAAGCTCCCGCTCCTGCTGTCTTTTGGTCTCGTGGTGTTGGTCTTTTTCTTGCCGCTGACGGTTTTTTTGCTCGATTTCTTCTTCAATTTTGATGATTTTTTCACGGATCACAACACTGTCATGGGCTTCCAATTCCTGCCTTTTTTCCTGCTGCGTTTCTAATTGGATGGCCAGATCCGTGATCATTTGTTCCAGTTTTTCAATTTCGTTCGTGGTTGAGCTAATCTCGCGGCCAAGTTTTTCCTGGCGTTTTTGTTGCTCAGTCAATTGTTGATGGGCCTCATTATAATACCGGGCCTTGTCCACCACAATAAACTGATTATAGCGGTCAAAGGCATGGCGGATGCGGTCAGATGCACCCTTACACTCCTTTAATACCTCCAGTCGACTCTTAATGTTATCCATGTTTTCGATCGCCTCAGACATCGGCCGCAGATCGTCTTCAGACAAGGGCTGCAATGAGTTTTCCATGATCTCATAGATAACCGTCGGTTTAAAGTCCTTGGACAGCTTGGGACTGCGCAGCTGCACCAGCAATTTGACCAGCTCATCGTATTCCTCCAGATCATCAAAACCAAAGATCAGGTCATTGACCAGCTTCATGTAGTTTTTCTGACCCTCGACCACCTGTCCTCCCGTCCCGATCCGGTTTTCCAGCTCCCGCATGGTCAGCGGTATTTTTTCACCCATCTGTTTGTATAAAAAGAAATCCTCGCCAATCCGCCGGCCATCGGTGATGGCAAAGCCCCAGGAGTTCAGCGGTTTTCCCCGTTTAGCCTTAAAGCCCATGCCAATGGTGGCCAGGTTATCGGAGTGTTTCTTTTTGAATTCCATAAACAGATAGCCGATCGATTCTTCCTTGCTGTTTTCATCTTCGCCAAGAATATAGTTCTCGATTTTTCGGGCTTTAGAACCAAAAGGATCGAGCCGCTCGGGACTTTTATTACCATCTAACAGCAGCGGAATAAAGCTCTGCATCGTTACCGATTTTCCCGAACCGTTTGAGCCACGCAAGAGCAGCCGGCCATTAGAAAAATCAAAGATCTCCTCATCATAATACCAGAAATTTACGAGTCCTGCCCGATTGATTACCCAGCGGTTGTCCTGCCTTTTTTTGTTTTGATTATTTTTTTCCATTATTTTTCACCATTTTTTTCCGCCACCTGATCGGGGTAACTTCCGGTCAGCTTACCGGCTAGCGGCAGGATCTCAATTTCGCGTTGATCATCAGCCTGAGCCAGCATCTTAAAGTCTTCCATATAAGAAAGCAGATGATCTGATAGGGTGGCTGCCGTCATTTCCCGATACTCTTTGCTCCAATTACCCCCGGTTTCCTGCTTTAATTTTGTCACCAGCAAATCAAAGGCCACCCGCGACAGCCGGATTGCCCCGGAGCCATTCAGGCGCAGTTTTTTTGTCTCAAGCCGGCGCCGAATCAGGGCACAAAACAGCAGGGTAATATCGCAGATTGCTTTGGTATTGGGAAAACCATCCTTAAGATTTTTATCCGCCGGCACCAACAACAGTGCTCCGTTTTTGTGAACATGAAGGGGATATTCCAGATATTTTAAAAAGTCAGCTTCAATCAGGCCGCGCTGCTTCTTGATATAATCATAATCGACATCATCAGCCCCTTGGGAATAAACCACTGGCTCCATTAGCAGCTTGCGGTAAACCCGCTGCCGCCGGATCACGCCGCGATCGGCATTGAGGTCACCCCATTCGGCGTTTTCTAAATCTCGGACGCTTGTAAAATCGTTAATACCGGCGGTAAAATGGCGCACCAGATAGCGGGACAAGCCGGTACTTTCGTATAAGACCTCGGCACCATCATCCTGGGCAAATTTCTGATCATCACCATCGTTAATTTGCATCAAACCAAGCTCCTGGGCAAAACGCAGCACCTTGATGAAATGCTTCCGGTGGCTAAACAGCGTCCAGTCGATTTTTTGCTTGCCAATCGGGTTACCAACAATGAATTCGGTAATTTCTGATAAGACAAATTGTTCATCCCGGGAACGGTCTTCTAAAAACATCAACAACTGACACAAGAGCACGTATTCGATCCTATCGGTAAAGGCCTGAATGCCCATAAAGGGCTCGGCTGAACCGGGAATTTTTTCCAGCTTGATCAGGTGCTGGTTGATCACCAGTCCATAACCCAGCTTGTCACTCAAGAAATTCTTAAACTGCGGGATGCTGTCCTTAACCTGATAAAATAAGTCCTTGTTGTCATCCTTAACTACCCAGTATTGGTCGAGCAGTATTTCAAGCTCTTTCATCCTGAACCTCCTCGTCCAAAAAGCGAATCACGTAGGCCGGCATTTCAAGATTGCCATCGTCGCAGCGCAACAGACAGCGACGGCGGCGATCCCCCGGGACCTCAACCTGAAAGATCCGGCCATCCTCAGTTTTTGCTTTTTTATCGCTACTGGCGATCCCCTTGCCAAGCCATTTCAGCAGGGTAGTCCGGACATGGCCCTCAATCACCGGCAGTTTTTCAAAATCAATGCAGCCATCAAGCAGATAACTGGCCATCGTTTTTTTCTCGATTTCGCGGATCATCTGGATCTTTTTTTTCATGGCCGCCTTTTTTTCGGCATGGCTGCGAATCGGATTCCGCTGGGCTTTTTCCTTAAAGCCCCGAACCCGTGGCTTTAACAGGGTGCTGCCCGGCATTTCTTCAAAGATCTGGCTGTTGATGCTCTCGGTTTCTCTAAACTGGTCAGACTTTAGGTGCTTCATCTGAAAAAGGCCAAAGGACAGGCTGGACAGCTGATGGGCTTCTTTGATGTCATTACAGGCATCAAACAGCTCAGCCAGCTTCCGGTATTCTTCCTTGCGATTCATCGCACTGCTGCGGCTCTCTGAAATCTGGGCGGCATAACGGGTAATTTTGCGGATGATATCGTTGGTGATCTCTAGCAGCTTTGCGGCTTCGCTGGGGTTGCCATGTTCACCTAAAAACCAGGCATTGAGATTGTCCCAGCGGCCAATAATGTTGTCGCGGATGCCGGCGGCATCGATGTCGGCTTCAATTCGTGGGATCGACAGTTCATATGCAATCGCCTTGGTCAAAACCGCCTCGACCGCATTGGGCGGAAGGTGGGTCAGAATATGTTCAATGGCATTGGCATGGTTTTGTAGCCCTTTGACAAAGTCTCTCAGATATTCAATAAAGCGATCCTTGAAAACCATAAAGGCCTTGGTTTTCATCATTTCCTCAGCTTTAATGGAATACAAATCGCGGATATAATCCTGATAATTCTGGTTGAGGCGTTTAAAATCATTGTTGACCCCACTCCACCAGCTGCCCGCTTCTTTTTCACTAAGTCTGGCCACCTGGGGCAGCTTTTTGAGTTCTTCGCGGAGCCGTTCCAGCAGGGTCGGTTCCAGTGAAGCACTCTCAATTGAGAGATTCTCTAACCGGATCGTCAGCCGCTCAATTTCGACACTGTAGGGTGTCATCTGATAACGAAACTGTTTATTCTTGAATTCCTCAACCGTGGCGACCTTGGCGGTATCCTGATAGGCGGAAAGATTTTTCCAGGACAATAGCACATCGAGATCCTGCTTGCATTGCTCCAGAGTATAGCTCACGAATTCGTCATACTCTTTCAGAGCCGCAAAAACCTCTTCCTTATAAAGCCAGTTCTTCATTTTCTCGGATTGGCTATAAAAAAAGCGTAAGATGCTCCGATAGCGCCAGGCATTTTCGGCCGTCAGATAGCGCATCTCATCAATTTGTTTGGTTAATTTTGCAGTGACTTCAAACTTCATTGTTCATTCCTATTCTTTTTTAGTCTTAAAGCTTCTATTCAATTTCCAGCAACTGCTGTTCCTTCTCCAGTTCCTGTTTCAATTCTTCTTCTGTCGGCATATAAAGCTTGTATTTTGAGGTGAAAATTTGATTATTGTTTTCCGGCAGTGTGTATTTGACCACCGACTCACTTTTATCTGCACACAAGATAATACCAATGGGAAGATTATCGCCTTCGTTTTTCATCTCTCGGGTGTAATAATTGACGTACATCTGCATCTGCCCAATATCCTGATGGGTCAGCTTACCAACCTTTAGGTCAATAAACACAAAACATTTTAGGATGTAATTGTAGAATACCAGATCAAGATAATAATGTTCGCCATCAAAAGAAATCCGCTTTTGTCGGGCGACAAAGGAAAATCCCCGGCCCAGTTCCAGCAGAAATTTCTGCAAATGATTAATTAAACCTTGCTCTAAATCCTTTTCGTAGAGGTTTGCGGTTTGTTCTAGTCCCAGAAATTCCAGAACATAAGGGTCTCTAATCATATCTTTGCTATCCAGCCCTGGTTCAAGCTCTTTAATTTCCCCTCTGATACTATCCTGATCCTGGCTGGAAAGAAGCCGCTCGTAGTAGAAAGAATTGATTTGACGATCCAATTGTCGGGTGCTCCAACCGGATTTTGCACATTCATCCAGATAGAACTGCCGAGCCTTTTCATTTTCCACTTTTAACAGCAAGCGATAATGTGTCCAACTCAATTGGTCACGCAGTGCGTGACGATTTGGAAAAGCAACGTAAAACAAACGCATATACTTCAAGTTGGTCATCGTAAACCCTTTGCCAAACTCTGTGGTCAGCTTTGCCGACAGCTCTTTTAACAACCCAACGCCGTACTCTGCCCGGTCACTTTCCCCCTGGGCTTGATAGATCTGTCTGCCAATGTTCCAATAGGTTTCGACCATGACAAAATTCACCGTCGCATAAACTTTGTTCTGCGCCTCGGTGACAGTCATCCGGATATTTTCATATAGTGTGCTATTGACTAATGACTCCATCTTATTATTCCTGTTCCTTATTGACTTCATTATTCTTATACGGCACCCGGGCTGAAGGGACAAACTCCGCGGTCGCATCGGTGTGGATGGCCTGGTCGTCAAAATAGATATGGGCACCAAAGGCCTTAAGTACCTCCTGCTTGCTCATTCCGCCCAGGAAAAAAGCTTCATCAATCCGCACATCCCAGGCTCGCAGGGTCCTGATCACCCGCTCGTGAGCCGGAGCATTTCTGGCGGTGACCAGGGCTGTGCGTATCGGCGCCCGACTTTTATCAAAGGCCTGCTGAATCGCCGAGAGGGTTTTTAAAAACTTGGCAAAGGGACCTTCCGGAAGGGGATTCTTGGCGTTTTTGATTTCATTGGCCTGAAAGGCTTCGATACCCTGACTTTTATAAATCTGTTCAGACTCATCCGAAAATAGCACCGCATCGCCATCAAAGGCGATCCGGATCTGGTCGATTTCGGTGGCCTCATCATAGGCCAGATGCTGGGTGTAAATAATCCCTGCCGCAACCCCGGCGTTAATGGCCTCTTGGACATCCTCCTCATTGGCCGAAAGAAAGAGATCGGTGTTAAAGGCCTCCAGATAGGGCGATAGCAGCGCGCCACTGACTAGCGCCGCCCGGGTGATATCCAAGTGGTAATGCTTGATTGAGTTAAAAATCCGCAAGCTGCTATCGGCATTATTTCGGGACATCACGATGATTTCGGTCTTGCGCTCGGCTGAACCGATTTGGTTAAGCTTTAGCAAGGCCTTGATTAAGGCAAAACCGGTTCCCGGTTTTAATAGATCATTCTCGTGTTCAATCTGATACCTTGTATAGGCATCGACGCCTTGTTCATTAAAGATCTGATTTTCTTCTTCCAGATCAAAAAGCGCCCGCGACGAAATGCCGACGACCAAACAATTTTCAAACTTATGCATATTATTCCTCTTATCTTCTATCTAGGGTGTGTTGATTAAGTCTAAATCCTGTATATTATTTCAGTAGGATACAAATACAAGCAAGGTGAACAAACGCCAGAAAGCGATTTGCCAACTTATCATAACGTGTTGCCACTCGCCGGAACTGCTTCAGTTTTTGAA
>JAHIQT010000212.1 GCA_018903255.1 Bacillota bacterium
CCCGGATTTCGAGTAAAAGCATAGAAATTTAGCAATTTCAGCCAAATCAGTGCTCACAAACCCCATAAAACGGTAAGAATAATCCAAAATCGCAAATGTAGTGACCGAAAATAGAATTAAAATCAATTATATGTTGACTCCTTTTTAAAGTTATTGTATAATAGCGTTATGTTTATACGCGAATTTAAAACGAAGAAAAAAGATGTCATTTATTATAATCACAAACTGGTGGAATCCTACCGGAATGCGGAGAACAAACCGAGACAGCGGATCATCATGAGTCTGGGAGACCTGAAGGACTTACCCAAGGCATGCTGGAAGGAGCTTGCCTTTATCCTGGAACAAAAGATCAGTGGTCAGGAAACCTTTGTTCCCAGCGATCCAGCCCTTTTGTCGCTGGCGGATTCCCTGTATGCCTCAGCTGATTTCCATCAGAAGAAGGTGTCCAGCCAGGCACTGGCGGCGGAACAACAGGACTTTGTGCCGGTCGATCTCAATTCGGTTCAAATGGCAGAGTCCCGAAGTATTGGCGCTGAACTGGTGGCCAGAGAGATGTGGGATCGCCTGGAACTGTCCCCGATTCTATCCGACTGTGGCTTTTCTGACAAAGAGATTGCGGTGGCGCAAGCACTGATCCTGGGACGTCTGATCCATCCTGCCAGTGAACTGGCCACCCATCGGTGGTTCAACGAGCAATCGGCGCTGCCGGAGCTGCAGAGCTGTGATATCCATGGGCTGGGCAAGGACAGTTTCTACGCCATGAGCGATCGTTTGTTTGAAAACGGCACGGCTATTGAACAGGCGCTTTACCGTAACGAAACCCGACTTTTTTCACTGGATCGCAAGTTGTTTTTGTTTGATCTGACTAATACCTATCTGGAAGGCAGTGGCAAGGATAATGAGCTGGCCTTCTTTGGGTTATCGAAAGAAAAACGCCGGGACTGTCCCCTAATTTCACTGGCTCTGATGGTCGATGGGAAAGGTTTCCCGGTTTACAGCCGGATTCTCAAAGGCAACCAGTCGGAACCGGAAACCCTGAAAATGGTGCTGGATGAACTGGAAACCCGGAATCCGCCGACCTTACTGGATACGAAACCGACCCTGATTATGGATCGGGGAATTGCCACCAAAGACAATTTGGCGTTGATCCGGGACTATGGCTATACTTATACCCTGATTGAACGGAGCCCCCGGGAAAAGGATTATTTATCTGAGTTTGAAGCCCTCAAGAGCATTCTTGAGGCTACCGAAACTAGAACGGAACCTTCTGCTGCCCTGGCGGCAGCGGGATGGGAAACCGTCCGAAAAGACGCTCAGGTGTATGCCCGATCGATCCCCGTTGAAAGCGGTACCCGGGTGCTGGTTCTCAGCACCCACCGGGCGGACAAGGAAAATGCCATGCTCAGCGCCCGGGAAGGTCGGTTTCTAGTAGATCTTGAAAAACTGAAGCATTCCATTGAAAACGGTCATATCAAGGTGGCCGCCAAAGTGATGGAGCGGATCGGTCGTTTGAAAGAGAAATACAAAGGCTTTCAGAAGCTTTATGATATTGAGCTGATCCGCAGTGACGATGAAAAAATCGCCCGGAGCCTGACCTGGGCAAAGCTTCATGCCATCACCGAAAAAACCATTCTTTCCGGTTGTTATGTCATTGAGACCGACCGTCAGGGACTCCCGGCAGCGCAGATCTGGGCTGATTACATGACCATCACCCGGGTGGAAGCCGCCTTCCGGGATCTGAAATCTGAACTGGGTTTCCGGCCTATTTACCATCATAAAAAGGAACGCACCGAAGCCCACCTCTTTATCGGAGTGCTGGCCTATCATCTTCTGATCTCAATCGAAACCACCTTGCAGGCATCCGGGGATACCCGGGAATGGCAGTCCATCCGGCAAATCCTGTCTACGCATCAGCGTTCAACCATTATTATGACCGCTCAGGACGGCACCATTTATAACCTTCGGATCACCGGCAACCCTGAGAAGCGCCACCACGAAATTTATCAGATCTTCGGGATTGTCGATCTGGTTAAACGCCGGAAAACCTCAGTGAATGAGAGAAGGTAGTGACAGAAAAAAAACGGGGAATGCTGTATTTTTGCGGCCTGCAGACCCCGTTACTCGAAATCCGGG
>JAHIQT010000123.1 GCA_018903255.1 Bacillota bacterium
AATCCGGAAGGTGCTGCTCAGGCTTATCGTCTTCGCTAAGAATCAGCTTAACATCGGCATCGGCCAGCATATAGGCCAGCCGATCATTTGGAAAGCTGTAATCCAGCGGCATATAGGCACCACCGGCTTTAAGGACGGCCAGCGGATAAATGACCATCAACTCACTGCGGTCAATCATAATCCCGACCACGGTTTCCTTCTGAACTCCCAGCCTGCGGAGGTGTTTAGCCAGTTTTTCGGTCAGTAGGTCGACCTCTTGGTAAGTCATCGATTTGTCTTTAAAAACAAGCGCAATTTGATCTGGTGATTTTGCGGCTTGATGTTTAAACATTTTGACAATGCTCGGGGATTGATCCAAATAATTCTGCTCGCTCTGGTTAAAGCTTGCCATTAGGCGCTGTTCTTCGCCGGGTGAAATCACTGGCATTTTTGAACAAGTAATTTCGGGATTCTCAATAATCTTTTCAATCATCGTTTCCATGGCTGCTGCCATATAACTAATCTGTTGATCACTGTAGCACTTCGTTTTGTAATCAAAGGCTATCGTCTGCAGTCCCCGGCTGTCATCCTTGGCCAGATTCACCCGCAGGGTGATCGCGGCAATTCCAGTTTTCATCACTCCGGCGCGAGCCGGGTAGTCCATCGCTTTGGTAGAATTCGAAACAATCGCCACGTTCATCAGTTTTTCTGATAGCTCAGCGGGCAGGTCTGAGAGGATTAGATCAAAGGGGTAGCGAGAATGGCTGAGGCTTTCTTTCATGGCTTCTTTTGACGCCATCAGAAATTTTGAAAAAGTGGTGTCGGCTTCAAAGCCTGTCACCACCGGCACCGTACTAACATACATGCCCAGCGAATGATTGATTTCATCGTCGTAAATCCGATTGCCAAAACCCATTGAAAGAACTGATTTTTTGACATTGTTGAAACGGGCAAAATAAAGACCGGAAAGAGCCAGCGCAAAAACAAAAGGTGAAATCGGTTTTTTAAAACTGTTTAGAAACTCATTGAGCTTGTCGGTGGTTGCCGGTTGTAGTTCCAGGACATGGCGTCTGGCGGCATTGCTTTGGGTGATGTTCACTTTTTGCGAAAGATCTCCAGCATCGCCCAATAGTGCCTGCCAGTAGGCCTTATCCTTTTGACAGTCCGCCGATTCTAAATAGGCTTTTTCCAGATCCAGATATTTCATGGTATTAGACGGGAGCGAATAAAGCTCCTTCCCATCTCTTAAGGCGTCAAATAGCGACATTATATACTCACAAAGAATATTCGTGCTGCTGCCGTCACAGATGACATGGTGAGGAAGCAGATGAACCATGGTTGTGTCAGCTCTTTCAATAATCCCAAAACGGTAAAGGGGCTGATTAAAAACACTGCCAAAGATAAAAAGATCCAGTTCTTCCATCGCTGCATCGACAGCTTCCGGGCTTTTATCCTTCCAGTCATAAACAATAATCCGGGACAGATCGGCCTCCCCCAGATACTGGCTGATCACTCCATTTTCATCCATTTCAAAACGGATATTCAAGTCCCCGGTATGTACTACCACATACGTTAATAGCTGCTTAAGCTGGTCTACACTATTTGCGGGAAATGAAATAATAAAGGGATAATTATTGATGGTGGTATTTTCCACAAATAATTCACTGTCTAAAATCCGCTTCTGCGGGTGACTGATGGGTTTATGTTTCATCGCTTCCTCCGAAATTTTTATTACCTACTAATCATCTTATTGACATATTAATTTATATACTGATATTTACTCACTGATATTTACTCACTGATATTTACACACTGATCATGGTATTGTTGAAGTTTAGCACATAGCTATACTTAAAATCGCGTGCCATTTCTTTTACCAGCCGCAGCCCATAAGTATCGGCGACGCCGTGTTCATGGATATAGGCGACCGGATTAAAGGGTCGTCCATCATCACGAATTCGCAGCACCAGCTCCGACTCCAGAATCGACAAGCGGATATTGATGACATTTTTTTCTTTTTCCTTGAAACCATAGCGGATGATATTAACACACAATTCTTCCACAATCACCCCGACATGATTGGTGCGCCTGTCATCAATGCCGTTTTCGCGGCAGAAATCGATCAGCACCTGGGAAATCCCGGTGGCATCAGCCAGTGAGTTAGCTATCGTCACATCGATTAGCCGGGTATTGCTTTTCTCCAGTAGCAGGATCGGCATCAGCTCCAGTTTCGACCGTTTTTTTATCACCCCAGCCGTCAGCAGCACCAGCGCCAGGGTCAGCATTTCTGAGATCACAAAGGCAATCCAGATGCCAATTTCGCCAAACTGGGCTTCCAGCAGCAGAATCAGCGGCAGGATGATCAGGATATTTTCAAAGATGCTGATCATCGATGAGAAACCCCGACGGCTAACCGTCTGATAGTAACAGATCATCAGAAAATTAATGCCAAAAAAGGGCAATGAGAGCGAAAAGACCCGAATCGCTAGCTGAATTTCAGCCATCATTTGGGGATCGCCGGCGATCCCGAAAAGACCGGCAATCTGAAGCGGAAACAGCACAAAAATGACCACTAAAGAAGCACAAAGGCTTGTCACCGTCATCATCGCCGTTTTGATGATCGCTTCGATCCCGCGATAGTCCTTTTCACCGTAGGTACAGCCGACTACCGGGATAATCGTTTGAGCGGTTCCACCAATCACAATGCTTGACATCGACAGCATATTCAGACAAACCCCAAAGGTGGCCACTCCGATGGGGCCAATGGTAGCAATCAGAATGCTGTTAATGGTAAGGTTCTTGACAAAGCCGGTGGCCCCGGTTAAGGCCGAAGGCACCCCAGTAAATAAGATTTCTCCAAACCGCGTAAAATCGCTCACTGCCGGTCGCACAAATTTAAGATTGCGCTTGGCTGAAAGGAAATAGCTGAGGCTGACAAGCGCCCCCACCAGATAGCCGGTGACCGTTGCCAGCGCCGCGCCACTAATCCCCATTTTAAAGACGCCCATAAAGATCAGATCACAGCTTAGGTTAACCACGTTGGCAATGATTAAAATATTGGCGGCCAGTTTGGGGCGGGAATCGGTGCGGATAAAATAGACCATGCCGGGGATGGTAATCAGCGCCGGAGCGCCCAGCACCAGCACTGAAAAGTAATCCTTCACCAGCGGCATCAGTGAACTTCCACCGCTTAGCAGGGCACTGATTGGCGCAGAAAAGATAAAGCCGATCGTGCCAAATGAAATTGACACGACCAGTAGCCCCAGCAGTGCCAGGGTAAAGCTCAGATTGGCACCCTGATGATCCATCCGGCCCTTGCAATGAGCCACCACCGTCGAGCCCCCCACCCCGATTAAGGCATAGATGGCGCTAAAGAGAAAGATGATCGGGGCGCAGATATTTACCGCTGCAAAGGCCTCGGTTCCCAGGATGTTGCCGACAATAATCCCATCGACAATGATCCCTAGTGACAGCGCCACGTTCATCATAATGGTGGGAAAAAGATAGGAAAAGAATTTTTTCCTAAGCAAGATCCCCGAGCGTTGATAGGCGGTCGGGTTCGGCATCACTTTTTTCAAATCGTTTCTCCTCATCTTTTATTCTAACTTTTTTTCTAACTTTTTTTCTAACTTTTTTTCTAAAAATCAATAACAACAGTCTTAATTTTTCCACCTTTTGACTGAACCGGTGGTTGATCAACAATTTCAAACACGACTGCATCCATCTGATTATCTTTAAACAATTGCTTGACATAGTGGGAAATCTGGCTGTCAACCTCTTCTTTATTGCTGCCATTGGCATAGACGATCCGCATCTCTAAAAGTTTCGGAGATTTTTGAACAAACTGGTATTGGAGGATCCCGTCGGTTTTGGTTGGCAGAAAATCCAGCATCACCGGAGCAATGGTCCGGCTTCCGCCGTCAATGTCAAAGGACAGGTTTTCTCCGTTTCTTCCTAACAGTCTGACGATTGGCAGCTTACTGCCGCAGGGGCACTGGCCGTCTTCAATGATGATACTGTCCTCGACATGATAGCGGATAATCGGCTGAAGATAATCGGCCAGGTTGGTGACCAAGACCCCGGCCGACATGGTTTGATCAGTGACCGGCTGATTGTTACTATCGACTGGCTCGATAATAATCCAGTCGTCATTGAGGTGCATATTACCGCAAGTGCAGTTAAAGGCCACCTCGCCTCCTTCAGTGCTGCAAAAGGAATTGGCGATGGTACAGTTAAAAGCATCCTTCATCATCTTATACGCATATTCGGTGAGCTGTTCCGCCGAACAGGCAATCGCTTTGGGTTCAATTGTTAACCGCCCTTCCAATTTTTCCTTAGCCAGCACCGCCATCACCGAGGGATAACCAGTAATCAGCGCCGGTTCAAAGGCATTGAGATTGGCGACTATTTCGGGAATTGGGTCGAGGATTGAGCACAATAAAAAATGCTCGGGACAGGGCGAACTATTTTTCATCCGCTCAAAAGAGCTCACTGCTGAATGAAATCCCCCGGTCCCGATGATCGAGGCCATCTTGTAGCGGCTTGAATCCAGCCAGGGATCAATCCCCAGCCGCTCCATCAGCCGTACTGCCATCATCGAACCGTGAACCTTGCCATGAAAGCTGTCCCGAACCATCCAGAGTGGCTGCCCGGTGGTGCCAGAGGTGGTCAGTACTGAGAATTCCTCCAGTAAGGGCATCCCGATGTTGTTTAGATCTGAAAAATAAACTTCCAATGCTTCCCGGCTTACCCGTTTATCGGTTACCCAGTCTTCAAAGTGGGGCATCAATTGTTTCTTTGAAGTCATCGGCAGATCGTTAAGGGTGTAATCCTCCGGCAAGTCCTGATAATATGTTTTAAAATAATCCGAATGCTCTCTGGCGTAATCGACCAGCTCATGGAGCCTTTTTTGCTGCAGTAGCTGTCGTTCTTCCTGGGTAAGATACTCAGCCTCCCGAACACTTTTTAGCAGTTCATCCCGTTTCATCTCTCGTATCATTTTTTTGCATACTCCTTTATAATTTATAACTTCGTGAGTTTCTGAATTTCAGTTACCCTAATTTTGTTTTTATTTTAAGCTTGTCTTTTCCCACTTACTTTATTTGTTTGAAGGGTCTTCTTAGCCTCAATTGCTTTTAGTCGATGCTCAGTGTGAAGCATCCCAATGTTGGTGGTCATCACATGGCCAGCAGTCGCCGGATAGTCCATAAAGATATCGATGGTCACTGCCAGAGCCAGGCCTTCCAAAGGAATTCCCAGTAAATTAAACACTATCGTAAAGAGAAATGCCCCCATTCCCGGTGATGGCGGAACCGCTATCGAGAGAATCATACAAAGGATTGCCACCGGAATCATGTCTGCAAATGAAAAGGCAATCCCATAAATATTTCCGACAAATAATGCAGTCAGGAGCAAGCCGGGAATTGCATTCTGTTTATTAAATAGAACCCCAACCGGAATAGAAAAGTGCACCAGGTAATCCCGTATTTTCTGTTTTCCCAAAGCCGTGGCGGTGTGACTGGCAAATGTGGCACTAGAGCTGGCAGTGGACAGCGCAATCAGCAAAAACGGCGCAGCGGATTTAAAATAGGCAATCGGACCGATCTTTTCGTAAAACGCTAGGCTCAAGAGCATTACCAGCATGATAATCAGAAAGGATGAAAGCAGCAGAACTATCAACAGAATTGTTCCTAATAGCGCTGATCCCTCACCGGAGATCATCATATTCAAAATACTGATAAATACCACAACAGGCATCAGTGCGCACACTGCATCCAGAATCGTTGTAAAAATCAGGTTGCCCTCGTTAATCATCCGAGAGATGAAGGGAAAACGCCCCTTTAAAGTCAGCATGACAATGCCACCGATGATGGCAAGAAACATAATCTGAAGGGTATTCCCGTCCAGAAAGGGTTTTATCATATTGGCGGGAATAACCCCGAAAATCATTTCCCCAATCTGATTCCAAAGATCGCCCTGAGTCCCATGGTTGGTGGTCGCTGTATTTCCCAGTAAAAAAATCCGGGCTATTGCCAGCGAGACCCCTGTCGCCACAAGAATCACAGCGATGGACCAGGTTAGCAACAGTCGAAAAATCCGCTTCATTTGAGCCAGATTATCCATATTAAAGATGCTGCTGATGGCAGAGAAGAACAAAACTGGAATAACAATTGCGTTCAGGAAATTAAAAAAAGTGCTGCTAACCGGAGTAAGGATTGTCGTCCCGATCTGTTTTCCCAGATCAGGTGCGACTGCTTGAAAAATCAAACCTGAAATAATTGCCCCAACCAGCCCAATAACGGTGGTGATCGCCGGGTTCAGCGGTTTCTGTTTGAGGGTATACGAAACATTGTTACAACCATTTTCATAGGAATAAGTAACTGCTGACAAACCAATCAAAATACTCTGGCCGATCCGCTTATAATCAGACTCCTCATCGTCGGTTGTTTCTGGCAGCGTCAGCGGATTTTCCGGATCACCCCAGTAATTGAGAGCCAGCGTAATGGTCTTAAAGCGTTTCTGAATCGACAATTCAAAATTGCCCTTATCACTGCTTCTTTCCTGCCAATAGGCAATCGTCTCTTCAACAAAAAGCTGGGCTTTCATATTATCCGTGCTTGAACATTTGTATTTTTTTAGCGTCTCTTGAACAAAGGCATTGGCTTGGTCAAGGCTTAACAAACTCAGTGGCAGCAACTTTTTTGTTCCCATATTTTCTCCTTATGCTATTTTTTTTATGCCTATATTAATGGAGAATCATGACAAGATTTTCCAAAGGACAAACATAAAATCCTAATAATGGCTAAATTCCAGGCTGCTAACAAGGCCCGATATTGGTCTTAATCCCAGCTCGGCAAATGACATCCCGGCAATCGAAAAGACATAGGCTTCTGCCGGGTCTACCAGCACGATGGCTTCTGAATCAATGGTATCCATTTTTTTTAAATCGTCAACCAGTCCCTCGCCGGTTTTTTTGAGCAAACTTTCTTTTTTTGTCCAGATTTTAGCAAAGGCCAGGGCTTTGTTATCGCTTTCACTAATCAATTTAAGTTCACGCGCATGACAAACATGTCTAGCCAAGTCGGCATCATAGACTTCCACCCTTTCGATATCGACTCCCACTGCTGAGCGATGAATTGCACAGATCACCCCGTTCTGACAATGGCTGAGATTAAAGTGGAGCTGGGGGTAATGGGTTAGCAAGGGCTTTCCTTTTGGGCAGTAACTAAATTCAATCTTTTCTGTTATGCCATACTCCCTTTTTAACCCATAATTTAGCAAAACATAAGCCAATACCGAAAGTTTCCGGTCAATCTTTTGCCGGTATGCGGCCGCCTTTTGCTGCCGCTCAGCAGGAAGCAATGCCAAACTTTGATCATACAAATCATCCGTAAATGTTTCTATCTGGTCAAATAAATAAACTGCCATCTGTTATCCTTCGCTTTTTATTTCATCAATAGCATCATTCCTTTTAATAATACCATTTTTCTAACTAATCTCATTTTAACAAATTTTTTATGTTTTTACTATTGCTTTCATAAAAAAAGGGCTAAACCATTCTTCATTGAAGATCGGTAAGCCCTTTTTTTTATCACATTAACCAGTAGATCGTCTAAAACAATGCGTCTTAATATTTTTCTCTAATACCAAATTCAGCTGCTTCGACCCATTGCTCCGGTCGTTCGACCAGGGTGATCAGGTTGTCAAAGATTTTAAAGTGATTCTCTTCCTGCTTAACCAGGTAGCCAAATAATTGCTTAGTTTGTTCATCGCTTGCTTCTTTAAAAAATTTCTGATAGAGTTCAATACTGTCTTTTTCCATTTGCAAAGCCATCCGATAAGCATCCAATTGATTGGGGATTTTTTCAAATTCGTTTTTAAAGACCCCTCTGTCTTTAAAAACGTTGTCGGTGTTGGCGAGGGTCTGATTATCAGCTAATTCATAGCTTATTTTTTCCAGCTCGTTTTTTAGTAGCGCAGCATGATCTTTTTCGTCATCGGCCAATAACAAAAATACGGCGTTTAAAGGATTGTCTTTGTTGTGTTCTGCTTGTTCGCGGTAATACTTTTCGCCGTCAAGCTCCATCTTTATTGCAAATTCAACTGTATTCATTGATTTTCACCTTTCATTATTTATGAATCGTCGCTCACGCGATAAACCACTTAATTTACTCAACCAATTCCAAATAATCACCATAACCCTGAGCTGCCATTTCATCGGCAGGAATAAAGCGGAGGGCGGCACTATTGATGCAGTAGCGCAAGCCCCCGGTGGTGATCGGACCATCCTCAAACACATGACCCAAATGGGCATCGCCGGTGGTGCTGCGGACCTCGGTGCGTTTCATCCGCAGCGTGGTGTCACTTAGTTCTTTAACAACTTCTGAGTCGATCGGTTTGGAGAAGCTTGGCCACCCGCAGCCAGACTCAAATTTATCACTTGATGAAAAAAGTGGTTCCCCGGTGGTAATATCGACATAAAGGCCTTTGCGGTATTCGTTATAGTATTCGTTCTGAAACGGCGGTTCGGTAGCATTTTTTTGGGTTACCGCATATTGATCCGGCGTCAGCGTTTTTAATAGGGTATCTTGATCTTTTTTTTGATATTTCATCATGGTTCCTACCTTTCCTGCGACTATTCTATTACTACCCCATTTTTCGGGTTATTAATCAATCTTCGATAATTTTAAGAAAAGCTTCAAGATCATTCACCGGCTGCTCACAGCGATAGTCTTTACAGATATAGGCGGTCGGTTGACCATGAATCATCTGCTGATTGACAGCAAAGGCGTTGATTTTTTTTAGGTCTGTTTCGCTTTTATTAAAAAGCACCACTGAAAAAGGCAAGAACTGCTGATTCAACCGGCGGTTCATTTCGCGGATTGTGGTGTCCTTCTCATAGCCGGCAAAGACCACCTCAGTGGTTGGCTGTTCATGGAATAATTTGGCACAAAGCATCATCGTGCTGGCCATCGGCGCCTGATTTAAGTTTCCGGCAAAATAGCTAAACATACCGTTGACAATATCAAGGTATTTTTGTTGTCCGGTGATTTTCCCCAGCTTAAGCAGACAATAGGCTGCCAGTGCGTTGCCGGATGGCTTGGCGTTATCATAGACTTCCTTGGGCCTGGCAATAAGCCTTTCGGCATCGTTTCCGTATTGAAAGAAGCCGGCCGTTCCAAATTCATCGCCAAAGAGATTGATCATATCAACCGCCCGGACAATCGCCTTTTCCAGATAATCGGTTTTAAAGCTGGCCTGATATAATTCCAGATAGCCCCAGATGACACTGGCATAATCATCCAGATAGCCCAGAATTTTGGCCTCACCCTGGCGATAGCGGGCATAAAGCCGGCCACTTCGCCTGGTCATGTTATTCTCAATAAATGCCATTGCCTCTTCAGCCTGTTTAATATAGACGGTCTTGTTGAATATCCGGCCGGCCATGGCCAATGCTGCAATCATCAGCCCATTCCATGAGGTCAGGATCTTGTCATCCTTGTGGGGATGAACCCGCTTTTCCCGCTGGGCAAACAGATCAGCGGTCATCTCATCGAGAGCTTTTTCAAGTTCCGGATTGGCTTCAATCAGATCAATGTCACTATCAATCATATTGGCAATATTCTTACCCTCAAAATTACCTTTGGTCGTCATCGGATAAAATTTAAAAAATACCGCAGCGCGCTTTTTACCCAATATCTTTTCGACCTTATCGGCGGACCAGACATAAAACTTGCCTTCTTCCCCTTCGGAATCGGCATCTTCGGCACTATAAAAGGCACCATCTGGCGATCGCAAATCGCGATTGACATAGGTGATCGTTTTTTCGGCTATTTTTTGATAGAGTGCATTACCGGTGGCCTGATAGGTTTCTGTATAAGCCATAATCAGCAGGGCATTGTCATAAAGCATTTTTTCGAAGTGGGGCACCAACCATTGTTGATCGGTTGAATAGCGCGAAAAGCCAAAGCCGATATGATCAAAAATACCGCCCTTGTACATCTGCTGCAGGGTTTTTTCGACCATCACCAGAGCATCTGGCTGTTTAAAGGCCTGATAGCATCGCAATAGATAAAAGAGATGATGGGGGGTGGGAAATTTAGGCGCCTTACCAAAACCGCCGTAACGATCATCAAAGCTTTCATCAAAAAAATCATAAGCATCAAAAAAGATGCTTTGCTTTAGTTCTGCTTGATCTTTTCGCAGCTCTAAATCATTGAGTAGTCCCGTTATCTTATTGGCCGAGTCAATAAGATCCTGATTATTTTTTCGCCACTGACTTTCAATGCCAACGAGAACATCGATAATGCCAGGATGCCCAGGGCGTGAGTGTTTGGGCAAATAGTTTGTCGCATAAAAGGGTTTGCGATCGGACGTTAAAAAAACATTGAGGGGCCAGCCCCCCTGGCCGGTGCTGACCTGGGAAAAAGTCATATAAATCTGATCAATATCTGGCCGTTCTTCCCGATCGACCTTAATGCTGATAAAATATTTATTCAGGATTTCCGCCACTTTTTCATCTTCAAAGGATTCTTTTTCCATTACATGACACCAGTGACAGGTGCTGTAACCAATCGACAGAAAAACCGGTTTATCCTGCCTTTTAGCCAAATTAAAGGCCTCATCCGACCAGGGATACCAATTGACCGGATTATAAGCATGTTGTAATAAATAAGGACTCATTTCATGAACAAGTCGATTCGCTTTCTTTTGAACGTCGTCGAGAGCCATTCCTTCAACTCCTTTTGTTTTATTAACTGACTATCAGTTATTATCTGCTATTATCCTTCTCAACCATTAACTTAGGCTTTAATTTATTATTCGAAATTCAGCATTTCTACTTCAAGCCGCTTGCTGATCACCTGGTAAAAAACAACACTGAATCCCAAACTGATCACGGTAAATAAACCATAACCCAGTAACGCGTTGACAAAATATCCCAGCAAACCACTTATTCCAATTAGCAAGCCTGTATAGGCCATCCCTACAAAAAGCGTGATCACGACGTTCATATTGTTCTTTATTGCTTTCTGGGGATTATCCCAATTGAGTAGCGGTCGGTTCATGTCCATGAACAGTCCGAATAATAAAATCGGCAGAGATCCCAGGAGACCCAGGATAATCGTTAGTAGCAGGGTCGACAAGGCTAAGGGAAAAAAGAATTGTACCGCAATAATCGAAAACACAATCCCCAGACTCTGAATCAATACCGCCACTCCGGTACGTCCAAGAATCTGGTCTTTTGCTGTCACCGGAATCATTCGGGTAAGCCAGGAGGTCTTGCCCTCCCGGGAAAAGGTCGTTGCCGTGGTGGCCGTGGTTCCTCCGAAAAAAATAAAAAAAGCAATCAGCAAGAAGTTAACCAGCACCGGCATTTCTCTAAAAAAATTCTGAATTCCCTGTAAATCGTCTGCTGGTATTTCAATAAATGAAAAACTGAGCAGGATGCAAAGCGGGGCAATAATGACCACACTGATATTATTAAAAAAGTAAACCGGTGTCCGCATCAGCAAGCGCAAATCCATTATAAATATCGCCATCGCTCCATGGCTTTTTCTAGTAAGCGCTTTGCTTCGCGCATCGCCACTTAAGCGCTTGCCCTTTTTGATCACTTTTCCGCTGACAATACTCTTAATATAAACCCGTTCACCAATTGCTACCATCAAGGCGCAAGAAAAAAAGGTAATTCCCAGCAGAACGGCGACCCAGGCAAAGGACATCAGGGTAATTTTATTTAGCGCCCAGGCCATTAAAAAGCTGCTGGGCATGATATAGCCAATGATGTTTAAAAAACCCTCATTACTTGTCAGCATTGTATTCATCAACAGTTGAAAATCGACCTCGTCGCCACTTCCCAATTGGCTGGAAAACCAGATCTGCAACCCAAAAATAGCCGCAACACCGAGAAATACAAAAACAATCTGGATCATATCCTTTCGGCCTTTAAGGGAAGCCGATTGCATAATAAACATAATCACCGCGGTCACCAGTGAAAGCGGCAACACCGGGATGGTTAGAAAGACAAAAAATGCCAACAGCCCATAAAGCGGTCCCATTCCCTGGCCGATGCCATAAATAACTAGCACCGGAATAAATATTAAGCCCGCAAAAATATATTCAAAGGCCAAAATACTAAAAAATTTAGCAACGATCAGTTTTCTTTGGCTGATCGGCAGCGGGATCAGTTCTTCAATATTATCTGAAAAATAAAATTCCGATAGCACATACATCACCCCAAAAACGAGAATCAGCACCGTTGCTATAATATAGCCGATACTCAAAAAAACTGAACTTTGATTAATCATTGATAAGCCGAAATAGGTGGCGGTCATCACCGAGATGTACATAAAATAGGCCGGTATCAAGGCCACCGGAACAATAATCAGGGTAAAGAGCTGTTTGTAGAATTCTTTTTTATTGTATTTTTGATTATAAAAAAACAGCGATACACCCAAAGACTCATTAATAAAAAGTCTGGTCAGACTGATAATTTCTTTCATTATTCTGTCAACTCCAGGAAAATGTTCTCTAATGATTCCTGGCTCCCGGCTTTTTTTCGAATTTCGTCCATCGTTCCTACCTCAATGAGTTTTCCCTTTTTTATAATGGCGATCCGGTCACAGATTTTTTCCGCTACATCGAGAACGTGGGTAGAAAAGAAAACTGATCGCCCGCTATCGCAATGATCGCGCATGATTTTTTTTAGTTCAAACGATGCCTTAGGATCAAGACCGACCATTGGTTCATCCAATATAAAAACCTGGGGATTGTGAATCAGTGCCCCCACCAGTGCCAGTTTCTGCTTCATCCCATGGGAAAAAGACCCAATCGGATCGTTGATGGCATCCTTAATTTCAAAAATATCCAGATATTTTTCGATCCGTTCCTGTCTTTCACTAGCGGGCACCTGATAAACATCGGCCATGAATTTCAGATATTCAATCCCCTTAATCTTTTCAAACAGCTCCGGGGTGTCCGGGACATAACTGAATTGTTTTTTTGCTCCCAGGATGTCTTGCTGATTGTCGATGCCATTGATCGTTATTTTACCACTATTGGGTGCCAGCAGGCTGACAATCATTTTAATGGTAGTGGTCTTACCAGCGCCATTGGGTCCGACAAATCCAAAGATTTCACCAGGACGCACTTCAAAGCTGATGTTGTCAACTGCTTTCTCATTCTTATTTCCATATGTTTTTGAGACCTGTTCTAGTTTTAGCATAGTCGCTCCTTTTATATTTTTTATCCAGTTTATTTTAACACAACTACGCTGTTTTGCGACAGAAAAATTTAATATTGTTTTTAGAATCAAGGCATACAATAGTAACAATAATCTATACGGCACTCAAAAAAGTGACTAGTCAGGGATGATCAGGGTGAGCATCGCATCCGCGGTCACTTATTTTTTGGGAATTGCCTCATCCCTTAATGAAAGCAGGTAACCGCGTGATCACACAAAATGAAATTGCAGCATTGAAGGCCCAGGGGATCTTAGCCCAGCAGCAGGAAGGCTATTTTTCGATTCGGATTTTAAGCCGAGCCGGAAATTTCACCGCCGCTGAATTCCAGACACTGGCCGAAATCGCCCAAACATATGGGCGAGGTTATTTGGGTGAAACCACCCGATTAGCCATCGAAATCCCCTGGATCACTTACGACGATATTCCATTAGTTAAATCTGCCCTGACCGCCGGGGGACTTGTTTACGGTGGTACCGGTAAGAAAGTCCGACCGCTGGTAGCCTGTAAGGGTACCGTTTGCCAACATGGCCTTTATGACACCCAAAAACTATGTGGCATCTGTCATGACCAGTTTTTCGGTCGCGACCTTCATGCCAAAACCAAAATCACCTTTGTCGGCTGTCCCAACAATTGTGCTAAGGCTAACACCAATGACATCGGCCTGGTGGGACAAGCCTATATACAGTTTGACTGGGATGCCTGCATTAACTGCGGCAAATGCACCAAGGTCTGTCGATCTCAGTCACTAACGATGCTCAACCAAAAGCTCCTTTGGAATGAACGGAAATGCGTCAACTGTGGCAAATGCGCCCAGATTTGCAGCACCGGTTCGATCACCGAAGAGGTTCGCGGCATTGCCGTCTATCTGGGCGGGCGGATGGGTCGCGGTTACCGCTTTGGCGATCAATTAACGGATCTTTATGCGCCAGAAGAAATTCCTAATCTGATTGAAAAAATTCTGGAAACTTATCTGGAGCTTGGCAAAGACGGCGAACGGATCTGCCACCTTCTCGATCGTATCGGGATCAATTCCTTCGAAGATTCTTTGCAGGAACGGCTGGACGGTTAGTGACGGGACTTTTAAAAAACTGTTACCCGGCGCACAATAAGGGGGCTGATTTCTCAGACCCTTTTTTTATTAATAAGCACATTAATAATAAGCACACTAAATATGTTTAGTGATGTCTTTCCGAATGGCTTCTTTCTAAAACTCTTTTTGCGAATAAATTTTAAGTGAGATCAGATAGGAAAGGATCACACCGGCGACCGAAAAACCGATCAATAAGATCAGATAGATCCAGGGATTTCCGGTGGTTGGCAGGGAGACATTGAATTGTTCCGCCAGCAGCATCAGGGCCGTGGGCAGCAGCGCGCAGAGAATCAGCATCAGCCGGGCTTTTTCAGTGCCAAATTTATAAATCAGGGGAATAATCACAGACCCAAATATTAAGGCAATCAGGTAGATTGCTCCAATAATAGCCAGAATTTCCAGGTCAAAGCTTTGTCCCATAATTACACTGCCGACTACTCCGACAATCAATGATAATACCGCCCCCAGGGTGTTCAGGATGGCCATCACCAGATATTTACTGAGCACCATTTCTTTTCGAGTCACCGGCATGGTCAAAGCATAGGCATCCCACTTGGCCAGATCGTCATAGCTGATCGTCGTCACCACCATCATCGCAAACATCAGGATAATTATACCAAAAATAAAGCTATTTCCCTGGGGTATGAAAACAACGGCGAAAAAAAGCATCATCACTCCCAGCATTTTAAATGTACTTTTAAGATTAAGCAAATCTTTTAAGATCAGTCCCTTCATTATTTTTCACCCCTTCCATAAAATAACATAATTTGTTCAATGGTTACCCCATCCATAAGGGCATTTGGATATTTTTTTCGGATAGCAGCCTTATCATTCACCAGCACTTCAAAACTAAACTGATTTTTGCGATAGCGGAGATACTCGCTTGCTTCAAGCTTGCCAAAATCTTCTTCTCCACATTTAAAAATCCCCATCTTAGAAAGCAAGGTCTCTTTTTCTTCATCCAGCAGAATTTTACCCTGGTGAATAAAGACAATATAGTCAGCGATCTTATCCAAATCACTGGTAATATGGGATGATATCAAAATGGAATGTTCCTCATCCTGAATAAAATCCATAAAGACATCGAGAATTTCCTCCCGGACAATCGGATCCAATCCGCTGGTGGCTTCATCTAAAATTAGCAAGTCTGGTTGGTGGGATAGGGCCACCGCTATTTGCAGCTTCATCTTCATCCCCCGGGAAAATGCCTTGATGATCTTATTGTCCGGGAGCTTGAATTTTTTCAGATACTGCTGATACAATTCCTGATTCCATTTTTTGTAAATACTGGCCAACATCTTAGCAATATCACCGGTTTTTAAATTATCATGAAAGTTACAACCGTCCATCACAACGCCGACTGATTCTTTTATTTTCTTTTCATCTTTTAAGGTGTCCATTCCCAGCATCTCAATGGTTCCCCCATCCCGACTGACCAGATTAAGCATCGCTTTTATGGTGGTCGTTTTGCCAGCCCCATTTTCACCGATAAAGCCAACAATACTACCTCTGGGCACCTTAAAACTAACATCCTTTAGTTGAAAATCTTGATATTTTTTGTTTAAATTTTTAATTTCAATAGCATTAATCATGTTATTCTCCCTTATACAATAGTTCTAGCAACTCACTGAGTTCTTCCCAGGAAATATCACTGCTTTTGGCAATATCTACCGCTTTCTGCAGCAGCTCTTCGGCCAGCCTTAATTGCTCTTCCCGGATAAAGGACAAATTCTGGTTAGCCACAAAACTGCCCTTGCCGGTGACGGTTTCAATAAATCCATCCCGCTCCAGATCCGAATAGGCCCGTTTGGTGGTAATCACGCTGATCCGCAGCTCCTTGGCCAGAAAACGCATGCTCGGCAATGCTTCCCCGGAACTCAGCTCGCCACTGATAATCATTTTCTTAATCTGCATGGCAATTTGCTCATAAATCGGTTTGTCACTGGAATTGCTGATGGCGATATTCAACAAGTCACCTCGTTTCTTTCGTCTTATTGTATATATACTATATGCACACTATAAACTCTTTTTTTCCAGCTGTCAAGTTTTTTAGCAAAAAAATAAGCGAGATGGTCTCGCTTATCAGACTGTCAAAAAAGATAACCCAGTACCGGCAATTGTTACATCATGTTGTGACCTAGGGGTCAGATCCTACGCATCGGAGCGGACACAGCAGAGCCTGTCCGATTCTGCGCGCAGGCAACGAGCCAATCACAAGCTTGCTTGTAGTTGGCGACTGCCCGCGACCAGTGCGAAAGGAGCGTAGCGAATTTCGCATGGCGCGGCGAACAACAGATTAACAAGGGTCTGACCCCTAGGTCATTGGTCGGTACGGTAGTTTAGCGACAACCTCATAAGCGAGATAGTCTCGCTTATTCCCAGCTCTGAACACTCAATTTTTTCTGGAGATTTTTTAGTTTTTCCCGTTCCGCTTTATAATTAGGCAAAACCTTCTCTACAATTCCCCAAAAGTTGGGAGAATGGTTCATTTCTAGCAGATGGGCCAGCTCGTGAACCACCACATAGCGAATGGTGGTTTCTTCAGCCATCACCAGATACCATGAAAAATTAAGATTGCCAGCACTGGAGCAGGAACCCCACCGAGTTCGGGCACCGTTTATTTTGACGGCCTTGGGTTTAAGACCCATATGCCTTGCTAACTCATTGACCATCGTGCTGAGCACCTTTTTTGCCAGCCTTCGGTAGACACCCACCAGACTGGCTTTTAATTCCTCGGCTGACATCTGGCCATAAGCATAGAAACGCTGTCCATCATAGCCAAAGATCGGTTTTTCGACTGGCACCAGCGGCAATTCACGACCCAGAAAAAGCAGGTTGCTGCCAAATCGCAGCTCAAAATTCTCCCGTTCCGCCAACCGTTTAGCCACCGCATCTTGGTGGGAGTTAATCCAGTGCTGATGCTGGTTTACGAAATCCTCAATAACTTTTTTGGGGGTTGCCTTGGGCACCCGGACCTCGATTTCAGCATTTTTGGTAATATAGAGGCCTAGTGTTTTTCGTTTTGAATATTTTATCGTATAATTCTTTGTCATCTTAGTCCTTTTAATATTTCATTTCTTTATATTTCAATACGTTTTTCAATCCGTTTTATTTTTCAATCCGCACCCTACTGCCACCAACGCCAGCTTCCCCCGGGGTAATCAGCAGTTTGACCGGCATCCGGTTCTTGATCGATTCCACATGGCTGATGATCCCTACCTTCAGGCGGTCGTTATGGAGCCTTTCAATCGAATTCATCACCACCTCCAGAGCATCTTCATGAAGGGAGCCAAAGCCCTCATCGAGGAAGAAAAATTCCAGTGGTGCCCGTCCTTTTAACTGTATTTCAGCGGAAAGCGCCAAGGCCAGTGATAAGGAGGCCAGAAAGGTTTCGCCGCCTGATAATGTTGAAGCATCGCGGGCGGCGCCGCCGTTTTTGTAGTCCCGAATAATAAATTTACCCTCGTCATCGGCTTCCAGTCCATAATTGCCGTTGCTGATCTCCGTAAGCCGTTTAGATGCCTCAATGGAAATGTACTTGAGCCGGGAAACAGCCACAAACTCAACAAAGCGCTTTCCCGCAAACAGCTTTTCCAAATCGGCAATCAGTGCCAGCCGGTGATCGACCTTTTCCTTTTCTACTAAATAGCTTGCCAGCTCCGTGAGCCGTTTTTCCAGCTCGTCAATACTGCTTTTTAAGCGAATTTCCAGGGCCTTCTGCTGCTCAATACTTTCTTCTAACAACTGATGGGAGGTAACGATCTCATCATAAGCCGCTGCGGTCATTTCCCTGTTATTAATTTTTTTATTCAGGTCTTCCAGCTTGCCACTTAATTTGGTGCAATTCTGGTAATAACCGGCAATCTCAGTTTCCAGCTTTTTTATACTGTCATCCGCTATCCAGGAATTTTCGGCAGTGGTCAGATCTTTAAAACCCAGGCTGTCTAACTGCTTTTTCAGGGCTGACTGATTAATCTCAAATTGCCTTTGCAGGGTCTTAAGATTAGCTTTTTTTATGGTCACTGCTTCCTCAGTTTTTTGATACTCTAGCCGGGCAGTCTCGAGCTTTTGCTTTGCCGTGGTCCAAGCATTTTCAATCCATTTGATGTTCCCGATAAATTTATCTTTTAATTCACCCAGCTCTTTTAGCTCATAATCTTTTCCCAGCTTCTCTTCGATAGCAGTCCTTTTTTCTTTAAACTGTCTGGCCTTTTCGCCAATCAGCAGCAAGAATTCCTGAACCTGACGGTTAATGCCATGAATGCTTTCACCCAGTTTTTCGAGCTGCTGCCGATCGGTAGCAAGTCCTTTTTCCAGAATTTCGAGACTATCCATCAATTCGCCCCGCCGCGCATCCATCTTTTTAATGGTTTCATTGGCGGCGTGAAAATCAAAGGCTTTTGGCACCTTAAGCTTAATTTTTAAGTCCGTCGCTTCTGCCATCAGCTGTCTAAATGCTGCTTCGCGATTCTTTTTCAGCTCCTCCAATTCTAGGTTTTGCAGCATCAATGCTTGTCTGCTTGCGGTTTTTTCTTTAAGATCGCCTTCCCGTCTTAACAACTGGTTTTTTATTTCATGACTCCGGGTTTCTTGTTTTTTTTGCCACACTTCCCAGTCTTCCAGAGACTTAATCAACTCCGTATTGGTGGCTTCTAGTAACTCTGGTTGGCCTTCAGGAATGGGTTGGCCAAGACTGATGATTTCAGTTTTTAGATTCTTCTGATTTTCAACTAAAATGGTAAAACTGCCGGTTAGTTGGGCAATTTCTGCGGTTATTTCTGCCAATTCCTTTTGCTGCTGCGAATAGGTATTATTGATGACCTCCACCCGGATCGCATCATCCGATTCTTCTGGATAGACCGTCAACGGATGTTCGGTTGAGCCGCAAACCGGGCATGGTTGTCCATCACAAAGCTGTTCTCTGAGTTTATGTCCCATATTTTTGTTTTCCAACAGTGTCAGTTGTTTTTCTACTGCTGTCATTTTTTCTTTTAACAGCTTTTCAATAGCCTTTTTCGATTCAATGGTTTGAACCAGGGCATCAATCTGCTTTTCCTGGGCGGTGAGGCTCACCTTGCCAGCCGTTTGCTTGAGAAAAATATTTTTGATGCGGATGATCTCATCTTTTTCCGTTCTGATGCTGTCCCAGGTAGCCGGACGAGCCGCTTCATGGGCTTTAAGCTCCTGATCAACTGCTGACAGCTCGCTTGCTAGTGCCTGCCTTTGTTCTTCAAGGCTTTTCTCGTTTTCGAGAAGCTGGTCTATTTCGGTCTGATTTTTCTTGAGACGCTTTTCATCGCTTTCGATTTCGCTATTCAGCCGGCTAGTTTCTTCTGTAATCGTAATCCCCCGGGTAATTTTTTCGCGATGATCCGGTTCGATCCGACACTTCTTTTCCTCGCTACGTTGCCCCTCAAGTTGTTTTTTTACTTTTTCGATTTCTTGAGTCAGTCTTGTTTTATCATTTTCCAGGTTGATCTTGTGATGATTTTTTGTATCCATTTTTTTATTCAGTTCACGAATTTCCGTTTCTAGCGCTAACTGGGCTTCTTTCCAAATCATGGCATCAGCCACCTTTTCCAGTTTGCTTTGAAATTTAAAAAGATTTTCGCTTTTATAGTCATCGGTTTGATTAAAATTATTCTCGCAAGCTTCTTTTTTAACAAGCAGCTCTACCAGTTTTTCTTCGCTGCCAATCAGACTACAGCGGCTCTCTTCAACCTGGTTTTTGAGGGTTTCAAAAGTTTCCATAAAAGGCCGCACTTCCAGTGCCTTTTTGCCCAGCGCCAGCTGCTGCTCTTTTTCGGTGATTTCGATTTGCCTGGTTTCAAGATTTCGGACTTCATCTGTGGCGTTCTTCTGCTCAGTGAGTAAATCCATTAAAAGCTTAGCTTCTGATAATTGGCTATTCAACTGTTCAAAGCGTTCGCGGTTTTCTTTGAGCTGCTGATGGTTCTGCTCGTAGCTGCTCTGCTTTTCGGCCAGCGCTTCTGGGCTAACGCCTTCATAGGTCTTGATGCTGCCGACGATCTGGTTGAGCTTTTCAAGCTCATTGATCCGCTCTAATTTAAGGCGATTGGAGAGTTCATCACCATATTTGGATAGGTTAAAAAGCCGTTCCAACATATCCCGACGGGGCTTTCCTTCGAGCTTTAAGAAATCGCTGAATTTTCCCTGGGGCAGCACCACGGTTCGGGTAAAATCGGTCAGACCCAAACCAATGATTTCTTCACAGGCATTGGTTACTTCGGTGGTTTTGTCCGCCAGCACCAATGCCCCTTCGGGTCTTAATTCCAGCAGCTGACATTTCCCCTGATTGATGCCTTCATTTTTATTGCGCTTAAACTCGCGGCTGACCTGATAGGTTTTCTCTTCCTGCCCGGCGATGATAAATTCATACACGACGCTGGCCTTTTCGTCGTTGACATTGATGTAATTACTGCTGTTTCGGGACAGTTTGCCATAAAGCGCCAGGGTAATACCATCCAAAATGGTCGATTTACCGCTGCCGGTGGGTCCGAAAATACCAAAAATACCGGCTTGGGTCAGGGTCTTAAAATCAATCAGCTGTTCTTCCTGAAAGCTGTTAATCCCTTTAATTCTTAGTCGGATCGGTCTCATCGTTTTGCCTCCTCTACAACCAACGAAAGCAGCAATTCCAGAACCTCATCATCAGCTTCGGTGCCCCGTTCCCGGCGGTAAAATTCTTTAAATACATCGCCAAATGATTTTTCGGTCAATGCTTCCAGACTGGCCTCGGTTTCTAAAGTGGTCAGCTTGGGGATCACCTCCAGAATATCATCCTTATGAGCCTTCATTTTTTTAATCTCATCTTCCCGGATATAGTGATCGGTCTCAATTTCTAGATAAACCCAGCAGGATCGCTCCCGGTTGGCTTGGCATCTGGCAATGGCGGCATCGACGTTTTCGCATTTCCAGACCTCGATCGGCTTGTAAACTTTTAGCTCGATTTCGCGGATCTCATTTTTTGTGGTAACGCCCGCTTCAACGATAATTTCCACCACCATGCATTTTTTTCCATAGGCAATTTCGCGGCGGTTAAAATGGAGTGGCGAACCAGCATAACGTCCGCGGCCATCGGTACCAGGAATCACCTGTGGTTTGTGAACATGTCCCAGAGCGATATAATGGGCTTTTTCGGGAAAGCACTGGCCATCGACAATATAGGTGCCGCCCAGTTGGATGGTCCGCTCTGATCCCGATTCTTGGCTGCCCATGGCAAAGATATGGGTGGTCACCAGATTGATGGTATCGTCTCTGAAATGAGACTCCAGTTGCGAAAAATAGCTATGAATCCGATCACTGTACGACTTTTGATTTTCGTCTTCGGCAGTGGTCAGATCATATAAAACCTCATTGAGCCGTTTTTCGCTGGGATAGGGCAACAGCAGAATCACGGCCCGCTCCCCGTTAATTTCCAGCTCCACATAACCTGCTCCTGATGCCACCACCTGATGCTTACCATAGGCCCCGGTTGGGATGATCGTTTTGGGCACCCCGGCCATCAGAATCCCGTGATCACGAGCCAGCGGTCCCGGCGCTTCAAGACGCTGGGGATTATCGTGATTGCCAGCAATCACCAGAATCAGTCGTTTCCCGCCGTCGGACAATTGCTTTAGGGTCTCATAAAACAATTCCTCGGCGCGGGCCGGTGGGTTATAGCTGTCATAAACATCCCCAGCGATGATCAATAGATCTATTTTTTCTTCCTTGACTATTTTAACAAAGTCCGCCAGAAAGCAGGCCTGCTCATCGATCCGGCTGTGACCTTCAATATTTTTTCCTAAATGCCAATCGGCGGTGTGTAGTATTCTCATTTGTGCGTCCTCACTCGTATCCGTTTTATTTATTATCCCACAGTCACTTTTTTTTGTATAGACTAAACTAAAAACAGTATCAACAAACATTACTGTCCGTTGATACTGTTAAGATTTTTCGCTACATCGTGTCTGTTTCTTACTTGATGGCATCCACTGCTGCCATCAACTCCGAAATCGAGCGATACCAGTCTTTAATCATATGGCGCATCAGCCCCACCTGCTCGGCCTTGGCCAGCAATCCAAAAACCGGAATCTTGGAACCGTAGGCAGCGCCGATTTCGGCCCAGGCATCACAGCCGGATGGACCAATATAGATAATTAGATCGGCACTGGTGACCGAATCAATACAAAAGTTGAAAACTCGCGACCCTTCAGGCGACTCAATAAAACCCTTCAGCTCTTTTTGCGAAAGGAAGGCTTCTTCCGGCCGTCCCTCGCGGATCCAGGACAAAATGGTATGACCCCGGATTTCTAGTAAATCGGTCAGCATTTCAACGGCATGCTGATGCTTCCATGAAGCGGCAATATATATTCTCATGACACCTCCAACTTGCGTAGTTTCTATTTCACGTTCGCTACTTATTATAACCTTACCCGGTTTTATTAACAAGTAGGGTTATCTTTCCGGTCATAAAATATTGCTGGACAAGAACTCCTATAAAAGCATCGATAAAATCAGTTTATTTCGCTGGATTACCAGCTATTTTTATCTTTTTCTTTTGCGGTTTGACTTTGTTTCTCTTATTCCTACTAAGCAATATATAGCCCTGGCCGACCGTCAATCCCTGTACCACCGTTGTAAAGAGGACAATGGCGTAGGTTGCCACTAAAAACAGGTTATAGATTGGCGTCGTCAAAGAGATGCTAGTACCCATAATCAAGGCCAGACAGAGACCGCCTTTTAAACCTGCCCAGGTCATAAAGGTAATGAATTTAGGGTTTTTCATACCCTTACCTTCTGGCGGGTTTTTGTTGAAAATCATCGATGCATATACCCCAGCCATTCTAGCAATCGTATTAAATACAATCGCTCCGATGGCGATGGTCAAAATCATCCCGACCGAGAGGGTGTTGATGTTCTTGATATTCAGTAATAAGACGCCAACTAACAGGAATAAGATGCCATTTAAGAGGTTATCCACCACTGACCAGAAAGAATAGAATAAGTTATGTAATTCCTCAGACATACATCTGTGATTTTTTCGCTTCATTCCGGCGATTCCAGTCGCATAGTAAAGTCCGCAAATGACTGCGGCAATCGGTCCTGAGAAAACAAAGTATTCACAAATCAAATATGCCAGCATCACCGTCAGAAGACTGGTGAATATTTTGATAAAATTGTCATTTGATCGTTTGAATATTTCAAATAACAGGAAGGAAACAACAAAGCCGACAGCCACTGCACCGAGAATTTCAGTGGTTAGTCCCCACGTAAAACTCATGACTGAGACACTGTTGGCAGACAGTTTTAAGGCTGTTTGCAGGGTGGCAAAAATAGCCACGGCGACGCCATCATTGAACAAGGCTTCCCCTTCAATAATCAGGCCGATTCGCTTCGGTAATCCGGCCTTTGCCAGAATACTCATCGCCGAAATTGGATCGGTCGGTGCAACGATTGAGCCCAGTAAACAGGCTTCCAGAAAGGAGATATTGACATGGATCAGATAGCCCAAGCCGAAAAATAAGAGACCATAAACAACTGTAGATACCAATGTTCCGATAACTGCCATACTCCCAATCAGGAATTTATCGGCTTTAAAATCGCCAAATTCGATCCGTGATGCCCCGCTAAAGAGCATAAAGCACAAAACACCTTTAAAGAGAAAATCGGTAAAATTAAATTCCCGGTAGAGATTTACAAGTTCCATTGGTAAATGGACAATATTCAAGTTCCGGCCAATGATATAAATAACAACAAAGATAAATCCAAAAACAACCAGACCAATTTCATAGGGCAGTTTTATAGTTTTTTCGTTAATGAAACTAAACGCGACCACCAATAACAACAGCACACTGAACAAACTCAGCAATTGATCGAAATTATACATTTTTTCTCCTTCTAACTCGATAAGACAAACGCCAACAGGCAAAATTTGCGCAAAAAAAAGGCCATAACAAGATAGGCTCTATCTATTATCACCTTTGATAAATCCGAGTCTACTACAACAGCATGCTAGTAAACATCTGCATCGATGTTAACCTAGTACACTCCTGAAACATTCTGAATTATAGCACCTTAATAATGCGGTGTCAATAACATTTCTCAAGAATATTATTCGATCTCTGCTGTAAACGAAAATCATTTTTAATTGTTATATTTCTATCAAACTAGCTCCTGTTTTCTGATGATATCCATCGCTTTAACTGGCATCTGCATCTTTAAATAGTAAAGCATTTTGGGATGAGGTGTAGACTCGATTTCTGCGCCGGATTTATCGGTCAAGATCTCAATTCTTTGCGTAAAAAAACCTTTGCCAGGAATCATGATCTCGATCTGATCCCCCAAAACGACCTTATTGCGCTGTTCAATTAAGGCCATCCCGGTGGTTTCATCGTATTCCAGAACCAGACCGACAAAATCATAGTGGCGGGTATAACTGCTGGTGCCGTAATTTTGATCCGCTGATGTTGTTTTACCGCTATAAAAGCCTTTGGTGTAATTGCGGTGGCTGACCTTTGTCAACTCATCATAATAGCCCTTATCGAGCTTGGTTAGCTCGGGATTATCATAGGCGTAATCAATGGCACTGCGATAGGCCGATACCACAGTGGCCACGTAATAGAGACTTTTCATTCGGCCTTCGATTTTAAAGCTGTCCACCCCTGCTGCCATCAATTCCGGAATTTCATCGATCAGACACAAATCCTTGGAGTTAAAAATAAAGGAACCGGTGGCATCTTCTTCGATCGAAAAGGCTTCATCTGGCCGGGTTTCTTCAATCAGATGATACTTCCACCGACAGGGATGGGCGCAATCGCCCTGATTTGAATTTCTGCCAGTCATGTAATGGCTTAATAAACAACGTCCGGAGTAGGAGATACACATGGCGCCATGAACAAAGATCTCAATCTCCATTTCTGGTGACACTTTTTCACGGATTTCCTGGATCTCGTTAAGACCCAGTTCCCTGGCCAGCACAATCCGTTTGGCACCCTGGGCGTGCCAGAATGCAACGCTGCGCCAGTTGGTATTATTGGCCTGGGTGCTGACTGATATTTTTAAAGCCGGAGCCACTTCCTGAACCACAGAAAAAACCCCGGGATCGGCTACAATCACGCCATCAATACCCAGGTCTTGCAGTTCGCTTACATATTCAGGCAGACCGTCTAAATCTGCATTGTGGGGAATCATGTTGAGGGTAACATATATTTTTTTATCGCGCTCATGCACATAGCTAACCGCCTCGGCCAGAGCTGCCAGGTCAAAATTGTCAGCCTTTGCTCTCAGCCCAAATCGCTGGCCGGCGCAATAGACCGCATCGGCACCGTAATGGAGGGCATACTTAAGTTTTTCAAAATTTCCCGCCGGTGCCAGTAGTTCCGGTTTTTTCATGCTGTATCTCCGTTCTTTTTCTTAGATTCCACTACGCTTGACAACACGAAGCTTCGTCCTTAATCGTCTTTTTTAAGCTGATCGCCAAACCATCACCCAGTGGCAGGATACTGGTAATTAGTTGGGGATGGTTGGAGATGGTTTCCAGATATACCCGCATCCGTTTGACAATGGTAATTTTCCGTCGGATCACCAATTCGTTGCTGGCGATCATCCCTTTAAACAGAACATTATCAGAAATTAATAGTCCGCCGGGTTTTAAACACCGCAGGCAATCGTCTAGCAAATGGATGTAATGACCTTTGGCGCCATCCAAAAAAATCATATCATAGCTTTGATCAAGTTCTGCCAGTTTTTCCTGGGCATCGCCAACCATCAGATTAATCTGGTGGTTAAGACCCAAGCTACTAATATTTTCTTCTGCCTGAACCACCATCTTAAAATTTCGTTCGATGGTATCCACCCGTCCCCGCGGACCCATCGCTATAGCAAAGACAGATGCCGAAAATCCCACGGCTGTACCGACCTCAAGAACGGACTGGATTTTTTGGGCGGTGATTAATAATTCGATCTGCTTCTGAACTTCTTTATGGATGATCGGAATATCAGTCGCCTGGGCTCTTTGCCTGAATTCTTCTATTTGCAGACAATCAGCTGGTATTAACCCTCTGATATAATCCTCAATGTAATCTTGTACAATTTCACTCACTGTCTGGCCTTCAATCTTTTTTTATTGCAACCCCTTAGTAATAGGGGCTGATTAACATTTCTCGACGTCTTAATCAGTCTCCCATATATCTTTGCACATCTTCTAAATGCTCATCATAGGTTTCATTGAAATAGATCTTTCCCGAGTCCATATCGGCAACAAAATATAAATAGCTTGTTTTAGCCGGATTTAAAGCCGCTTCTAACGATGTTTCCCCAAAGGAACAAATCGGTCCAAAGGGCAGTCCGGTATTGATGTAGGTATTATAGGGTGACGCAAATTTGGTTTGTTCAGTTGTTAGTACGGGAGTTTTTTCACCCCGGGCATAATCGACGGTAATGTCGGATTGAAGCGGCATGTTCTCGGCGATCCGATTGTAAAAGACACTGGCAGCATTAGCCTTATCCTCAACAAATTTCGTCTCTAATTCAACAATAGAAGCCATGATCACAATTTCATCCACTGTTTTGTCCATTTCTTTCGTCTGTTTTAACAGCTTTTGATCATATACCTCCTCAAAACGATCCAGCATCGCAGTGACCACTTTTGCAGGGTCAGTGTTTGGAGAAAAGGTGTAGGTATCAGGAAATAGATAACCCTCAAGCGTTCGTCTAATCCCTTCTTTTTCAGTCAGGGGAATACTACTGAGAAAGGAATATTCTTTTTGATATTCTGCCACTTTTTTGGATTCTTCGATAAAAGCATCGGCGTCGCAGATATTCTTTTCTTCAAATATTTTAGCAAATTCGGAAATATTGCGACCTTCGGGAATCGTAACCGTAGCATCTGCGACATCGCCGGTGATCAGACGATCGAGAATCTGCTGGGCTGATTCTGCCGGGCTAAAAGCATAATAGCCGGATTGGATCTGGTGGGCAGTTTTATCTTTTTTAGCTAACATCTCGAAGGCAAAAGTATCCCTGATCAAGTTGTTTTCAGCCAAAAGCTCAGCGACTTCGCTGATAATGGCACCTTGCTCTATTTCAACATAGACAAGCTCTCCATTACCGACTGGTTCTAACATTTGTCCAATAAAATAATTAAAGCTAAACACCCCAGTCGCACCAAATACGACTAATAATAATAGAATAATGGCAATCAGTTTTCCTGTTTTTTTTCGCGGCGCTTGTCTGGTTTGGCTTGTTCGGTTGCTCATCCTTTCACCTTCCTTTCATTTCTTAAACCATAAAAAGAATATAGGACCGCTAATTAGGTGGCACCTATATTCTTTTCGAATCGTTCTATTTAAAATGGTTGTTTAGATGCCACAGCCTTCTTCTTCTGAATCAAACAGACCCATATCCAAGTCGACAGCTTTTGCCATGATGTCGGTAATGTCCTGAAAAACTACTGAAAAATGCATCTGGGCTTGAAAAAATTCGGCGATTTCAGGAATACCCATAATCGTGTTGGCTAGCGTATTATAGGCTGTAATCTGTTCCTCGGTTAATTCATTTCCCAACATCTGGAAGGATTGAATTTCCATTTGTCGGCGCATGTAATCTTTGGCCATTTCATACTTTTCGGGATCTTGTTCGAGCTTTTGTTTCGATTCTAAAAAGTTCTTGTATTCCGTGGATTCTTTGAGGGCTCGTGCCAAATTATTGGCTTCATCATAGACGTTCATATACTACTCCTATTTTTTTAATTTTATCGGCAATTATTACAGAAATGCATCTCAAACAATCGCCTGTTTGAATCTATACTTCCATCAAAATGGGCAGTATCATCGGTTTTCTCTGGGTCTTTGCATAAAGGTATTTAAATAGACTTTCACGGATGACGTTTTTAATCGAATTCCAATCAATAATACCCTTTTCTTCACAAGAAATCAAGGCTTTCTTTACCTCTTCCCGGGCATTGTTGATGAGTTCTTCTGACTCTCTCACATAAACAAATCCCCGCGAGATGATATCCGGTCCTGAAACCGCTTTACCTTTGTGCATGGTACAAACTACAATAAAGAGACCATCTTCTGACAATCGTTTCCGGTCGTTGAGAACGATATTACCAATATCTCCGACTCCCAAGCCATCAACCAGAACGGGTTCAGCCTGGGTTTTGCCGACAATTTGAGCGGTGCGTTTATCAATTTCCAGGATATTTCCATTCTCAGCGATAAAGGTTTTTTCCTTGTTCATCCCAACGTTTTGAGCTAGCTCAACATGCTGCATCAGCATCCGACTTTCGCCATGAACAGGCAGAAAATGTTTCGGTTTAACCAGGGTAATCATTAGTTTTAATTCTTCCTGTCTGGCATGGCCTGACACATGAATTTCGGCAAAACGTCCATATACAACGTCTGATCCCAGTTCAACCAGTTTATTGATGACTTCAGAAACCATTTTTTCATTTCCCGGTACTGGAGATGCTGAAATGATAACCATATCCTCTTTTTTTATGGTCAGGTGACGGTGCTCACCCAATGCCATTCGTCCCAGAGCAGCCATCGGTTCACCCTGGCTGCCGGTCGTAATGATCACTAATTCTTTATCTTTGTATTTTTTGATGTCTCTTAATTGAACTAATACATTTGGAGGAACCTTGAGATAACCAAGATCCATCGCCACTTCACTAACGTTTTCCATGCTTCGTCCGCAAATAATAACCTTTCGATTATATTCTACTGCGGCATCAATGGCCTGCTGCAGACGATGGACATTAGAAGCAAAGGTTGTTACGATTATTCTCCCTTTGGCTCCTCGAAACAAGTTATATAAGGTTGGTCCCACAGTGCTTTCCGATGGCGTAAATCCGGCTCCTTCGACATTGGTGCTATCTGACATTAGCAGATCGACACCCTGGGATCCAATTTTAGCGAATCGCTGCAAGTCGATTACTTCGCCACCAATTGGATGATAGTCTATTTTAAAATCCCCGGTGTGGACAACCGTAGCTGCTGCACATTTGATGCACAGTCCGACGGCATCAGCAATACTATGATTGACGCGAATAAACTCGACGTTAAACTCGCCAATATCAATCCGTTCTTTGGGCTTGACAATAATTCGAGTGGTTTTGGTAAGTAAACCATGTTCTTTGAGCTTCTTATCAATCAGACCCATGGTAAACTTCGTCGCATAAATGGGGATGTTAATCTTTCTCAGCAGATAAACAAGCCCCCCAATGTGATCCTCATGCCCATGGGTTATGACAACCCCTCTAACCTTATCCTGATTCTCCAAAATATAAGTGTAATCTGGCAGAACAATGTCAATTCCAAACATATCGTCATCTGGAAACTTCAGCCCGCAATCGACAAGGATGATATCATCCTTGTATTCAAAGACATTCAGATTTTTTCCGATTTCGCCTAAACCGCCCAAGGGTATTAGCCTCAACTTATCTTTATTTTTCTGAGGTTGCGGCTTTCGTCTTGATCGTGAACGACCCTCCAGTTGTTGGGCTTCCGTCGTTATTAAGTTTTTATTTTCAGTCAAATTATTCTCCTTTCGTTATGGCACAACAATCCGAACAGTATCCGTACACCTTAAGTTCGTGATTGATTATTATAAATTCTTTCTTTTCTTCTATTTCTTTTTCCAGAGCTTCCAGGAAATCGTCTTGCATTTCGATTACCTTTCCGCATTCTAAGCAGATTAAATGATGATGCCAGTGCTTTTCATCGAGCTCACAGAGTTCGTAGCGAGCAAAGCCATCATCAAAATTACGTTTGGTAATGAGTCCCATTTCTTCTAATATTTGCACCGTTCGATAAATGGTCGACATTCCCACTTCAGGATTGCGCTGTTTAACACCAAGGAATAATTCTTCAACACTAAAATGCTGTTCCCTAAAGGTCAACAGAACCTCAATGGTGACCAGACGTTGAGGGGTTAATTTGTTCCCTCTTTTTCTGAGTGCATCCACGATTTGTTTTTCGTTATTCATGGTGGTCACACCTCTTTTTAAAGTCTCCTCTGATAAACAGTCACAGGTAATGCTCTGATAATTTCTATATTTACTCCATCAATATCACAGGAAAGCGCACGGATCTCTATTCCCAGACTATGACATTGACCCAATAAACATGTCGCTTACCGATTATTACGCGATCTAGCAAAAACGCCTTGACAGCATTGTGTTGCATAACAAATTTAGCCAGTATCTACTCATCCTGATGAATTCTGATTAACTCGACAAGAAGTTTGGATCCCAGAAACAAGAAGCTCACTCATGCGACTGCTGTTAGGCACATGAGCGGCTGTCTCTTCCTGGTTAATCATTACTTTGACACTGAAACGATTCGTTCGGCTAAAAAGGCCCGTTAACAAGGGGGCATTTACTCAACTTCACCGTCATCGTCATCTTCGTCTTCGTCTTCATCTTCATATTCTTCGTCCATGATACGATCATATTCGGCTTCAATTAAGGCAAATTCTGCTTCATCTTCAACCGGAACTAAAATTTCACCATCTTCGTCTTCATCGATAAAGAAAGCAAACACATCATCACTTTCTTCGCCTTCAGTTAAAAGCACATAAGTCTTTTCTCCGAGAGAAAAGGAAACTTCTAAATCGAACTCTCTTGCAACGCCATTTTCATCTTCTAAAATTATTTTTTCTTCCATATCAACTTCTCTTTCAATTTTATTTTTTCGCTCATAATCTTTAAATTATACCTTTTCATGCTTAAATAATTCATTATTTACAAATTATTTAACGGCGCGATCCATATAGGATTGCAGAATGATTTGGGCTGCCAGCATGTCAATATAATCCTTGCGGTTCTCCCGGGAAACATTTCCTTCGATCAGCACTTTTTCAGACCAGGACGAGGTTAAACGTTCATCAATATAGATAATTTCAATGTTTAACCGTTTCTTGATAAACTGACAAAAATTCACTGTTTTCCGGGTCTGAGCCGATTCTGAACCGTCCATGTTAAGCGGTAGACCAGCCACCACTTTTTTGATCTCATATTTTGCAATCAACTCGCGAAATGCTTCTAAATCGTCATCGCGGGTCTTTCGCTTGAGGGTCATTACCCCCTGGGCGGTAATCTGCAAGGGATCCGTTACAGCAACCCCAATCCGTTTGTCGCCAACATCAATTCCTAAAATTCTTTCCATTCATAATCCCATCTATTTGTTATCTTTGCGCTAAATCACTTTAATACAAAAGTCTTTACATGCGGAACTGCAATAACAGCAGAGCACACATTTTTTTTGATCAACTTGAGCTTTTCCACCAACCAAAGCCAAGGCTCGCTGCTTGCAGCGCTTCACACATTCCCCGCACCCGGTGCACCAGTCACTGATATGTAGTGACTTTGAAGCATGCGAGACCGCCGCCTCTAAATCCACCGA
>JAHIQT010000124.1 GCA_018903255.1 Bacillota bacterium
ATCAAGGTAATGATAACCCCGGCGGTTTCAAAATACAAATCTTCAACTGCCCCGAAATTGCCTGAACCGATCTGATAAACAGAATAGAGGCTATAGAGAATCGCTGCTGAAGTTCCCATTGCGATCAATGAATCCATATTGGGACTGCGCTGGATAATGGCTTTGAAACCGACACTGTAAAAACGGTGGCCGGCGATGATAATCGGGATAACCAGAATAATTTGCGCGATGGCATAGGTCAGCGGATATTGCATCGGTTCCAGAAAGCTGGGAATCGGTAGCCGCAACCACCAGATCATTGCCCCCATGGCCAGATATAGCAATGGAATCCCAAAACTGGCCGATACGATCAATTTGGTTTTAAGCGTTCGGATTTCCTTTTCTTTCCGCAGTTTATCTTCATCAACAGCCGTTTTTTTCTCTATTTCCAGTGCCTGATACCCAGCTTTTTCAATTGCCTGCCGAATGGCTGAGAGTTTTACCAGCTGGGCGTCGTAGTGAATGGTGGCTTTTTCAGTGGCCAGATTAACCGACGCACTGATTACTCCTTCAAGTTTTCCCAGAACCTTTTCAATTCGCGATGCACAGGCGGCACAGGTCATCCCGCCAATGGGGATGGTAACTTCACTTTTGGTGGAAACTTCCACGGTTCCGTATCCGGCTTTTTCAATGGCTTCATTGATTTTTTGCCGGGATGTCTCTGCCTCATTGTATTCAACTGACAGGTTTTCGGTGGCAAAGTTAACCGATGCACTGTTTATCCCTTGCATCTTATTGACTACTTTTTCCACCCTGGCCGCACAGGCCGCACAGGTCATTCCGGTTATTTTGACTGTTTCTTTGTTCATTAAATTCCCCTCCTCTTGCGCTTCAAAATAATATTTATCAATTGTATTAATTTACTAGTTTTTTATTGGTTAATATCGTCTACAACAGTAATCGTACTTCCTACCATTCCCATCCAACAGGAATATTGGATAGTCCCTGATTTTGTCGGTGTAAATTCAACCACATTTTCTCCGACATTCAGTTTTTGTTCCACACCGTAACTTCTGATGAGCATTTTATTATTACAGCCACTCAGGTCACCATTTTCAGCAGTAATGGTCCATTTAACTGGTATACCCGTTTGTACGACAATCGGAGCATAACCTCGCTCAAGAGTGGTCGTTACTGTTTGAACCCCATCACTCACTGTGGCTTTGGTTCCGCCATTTGATTTGGCCCCGGAACTGCTGGTACTCTGTTGTGTTGTCGTATTTTGAGTCTCACTGCTTGATTGTGAGGAATTCGAATTAACAGCAGTTCCTCCTGTGTTTCCCGAACTTCTGGTGCAACCAGAAAGTAAGACGATCCCAATCAGAGCGATCGCTAACACGCTTCCTAATAAATAAAATGATTTTTTCATTTTTTAAAACCTCCTTTTAATAATACCCTTTAGGCGTTTGCAAAACGCCACAGCCCGCATAATTACGGGATATTTTTAACATAAAAAAATATAACTCCTCACCAGATTATGATAAAATTGAGTTGCTTAAAAACAAATCTATCAACCTGAAAGGAGTTATATCATGACTATTTTATCACAAAAACAGCTTTCTTTGGCTGAAGTTTATTCTGATTGCACTCATTTTTTTGAAAGTGATAAACATCACTTTCTTTCACTACTGGAAGAGAATCTGAATCTTCATGCGTTGATTCCGCATTCGTTTTATCAGCATTACTACTCGGCTCTTGGCCGACACCGGGATTTTGAACTTTGTTCGATTCTCTGGGCGCTGATCCTGCAACGGATTTTTTCCATCCCCACGGATACACTCCTGATTACGTTTCTCAAGTTTTCCAGAGAACTCCGGGATTTCTGCGGTTTTGACCGGGTTCCCCATGCATCACAACTGACCCGTTTCAAAAAAACATACCTGATGGACTTACAATCGCTCTTTCATCGTCTTGTTGATGTGACTGAACCGATCTGCCAGAAAATTGATGCCGATAAAGCGATGATGACCATTTTTGATACCTCTGGAATTGAAGCTTACGTCACTGAAAACAATCCCAAATTTGCCAATAAAATTATTAAACAGCTCAAGGCATTCAAAAAATCTCACCGGCTTGATGACGCCTATGATCCCTATAAGGCTGCTTACGGTTCAATGCCCACGCACGCGAAATCCAATCCGGAAATCAAACAGCTCTATATTAATGGTCATTTCTGTTACGTCTACAAATTCGGCATCATTACCAATGGCCTTGGTATTGTCCGGGATATCACTTTCTATGATAAGAATTTTCTGGCTGATCATCCAGAGATTTCTGTTGAGAAAAAATCAGATTCTCCCGATGAGGACAAATCGCTTCATGATACTAAAGCCCTGATTCCGGTTCTTACAGACTTCTTTAAAAAGCACCCGCTGATTGTCCCCAAACTTTTCATTGGTGATGCTGCGTTTGACAGTTCAGCGATTTATCAGTCCCTCCTTGGGGAACTGAAATTTGAAAAAGCTTTCATTCCATTGAATCAGCGTGGTAAACTTTCCTATCCGGATTGTCCGGTTAATGCCGATGGGATTCCCTGTTGTCCAAACGATCCTTCTCTTCCCATGAAATCCGAAGGGCGAGCCAAACGAAAGAACGGCCTGATTCGGTTTAAATTCACCTGTCCCAAAACAAAATGGATCAAACAGGAAGCCGGGAAAGCTAAACGTCAGTGTTTCTGTGAAAATCCTTGCACTTCGTCTTCCTGTGGCCGGATGTTTTACGTCTACCCTGAAAAAAATCTCCGCGCCTACCCCGGTACCCTTCGTGGGACACTCGAATGGGCTCGAATCTATAAAATCCGGGGCGTCGTTGAACAATCCATCAATCACTTCAAAGAAAGTTTCTGTCTTGCCAACCGTAAAACTCAAAATGCCAAGACACTTCACGCCGATTTGCTGTTGGCCGGAATTACCCAGCTGATTACCGCAATTCTTTCCGATAATATTCATCAGCATCAGTACTTACGGAGTCTTAAACCACTCGTTGCCTAGTTGGACTTTTTATCTTCTTTGCCCAGCTTTTGTTTTTGCGCCTTTTTTCTCTTCTTCTGCAACATTTTCTTCGCTTTGTTGTTCGTTTCCCTTCTGACTTCATGAAGTCTCTCTGTTTTTTACCGCCGAATTCTCTGAGCTCTAAATTTTTTTCATTTCGCAATTACCTATTAATCTGTTGAAGGTATTATCGCATGAATTTGTAGCGTGAAATATGTGTGGACTATTTGACATTAACGTTTGTTTAAAATTTTTCACTCCTTTTTCCTCCTATCGGCATGATTTGCATGCTGATAGGATTATAATTCTCTTTCCGAGGTGGGTCAATTCACAGTGTTAAATTTCCGTGGTACAGAGTCAATCAGAATCTGAATTATTCGCTCCTTTC
>JAHIQT010000125.1 GCA_018903255.1 Bacillota bacterium
AAGCGAGATGAACTCGTAGCATCGATCATGAAAAGCAGTAAATCATATGAGGAGATCCTTCTCTTTTTGAATCAGAAAGACATCCAAGATGAATAAACACTAACAGTCTCAAATTAGGTCTAAAAAAATCAGCCCAATATGATAATGATAGTTCGGGCTGCTGCTTTTAGTCGGAAAATTTCTGGAAGTTCACAATTGGAAAAATAAAGTATCAGATGAAAAAGTTTACTGTCCATTTTGTGGTCACGAAGCACCAGCCAATGAATGGTGGGTGACTGAACATATTGAAACAGGACGAGAGCAAGTGATACAAGGAGTGGAAGCCATAATAGGGAAGGCTCTGGAAAAAGATGCTGAAAATTTTAATAAAAAATCTTCTAAAGGTATGTTTTCAATGAGTATGAAATTCACAGGAGCAACGAATGAAATCAGACTACCAATTGATGCCCTAGAAGAAATGGAGCAAAAAATATGTTGTGATGAATGTGGAACAAGATATGCTGTAATAGGTTCAGCTTTTTATTGTCCTTGTTGTGGTAATAATTCTGCGAAACAGACCTTTTTCAATACGATTAATAAAGTTAACGCTAAAATGACAAATTTAGAAAAAATTAGGCTAACCATTTCCGAATATAGTAAAGACGAAGCCTCTAGAACTTGTGCATCCTTGATAGAATCATCAATTCCTGATTTAGTTGTTGCAATGCAACGACTTTGTGAATGTGTTTATCCACAAATTGAAGGTGCAAAGCAAGTAAAGAAGAATGTTTTTCAGAGGTTAGATGAGGGCAATAATCTTTGGGAAGAACTTGTTGGAAAAGGTTATATTGATTGGATTGGGCCTTCAGATTATGAATTGCTTAAAAAATGTTTTCAACAAAGGCATGTTCTTCAACATAAAGATGGAATTGTAGATTTTGACTATATCAATAAAAGTGGTGATTGCTCATACAGAGAGGGACAGCATTTAATAATTAAAAAAGCTGATATAATAATATTTGCAAACATTGTTACTAATATTGGAGTTCAAATAATTAGCTTAGTAGAGCCTTTTCAATCGGCGGAACATGAAATGAGCAAGTAAATTGGTCATTTATTTGCATCGTCTTTATAATGGGACTTGTTTATTTCAAGAAGAAATCGATAGCATTGATTTGTGACGATTATAATTTTAAAGAACTAAGACAACAAATAATATGAATAACTAGAAATTCAACCAATTCATTGAGAGGTCAAATATATGAACAAAACAGCCATCAAAACCTTCGCCATCTGGGCTCGCAACAAGCTCATCGACGATATCACCTATAAAGCCGGACTCCTGGGCATCACCGAACAAGAAATCAAGCCCCCCTTGCCCCAATCCACCTCCACCGTCCAGTTTTTTGACATCGGCACCAAAGATCCCTATGCCATCACTGGCAATGATGTAGAACAACGACGTAAACTGGTGGAAGCCCTGGCCAACAAAGACACCGACCATCCCACCGCCTTTAAAAACCTGGTCGAAGAGGTGGCCTACACCTGGTTCAACCGCCTGATTGCGGTTCGCTTTATGGAAGTGAACGACTACCTGCCCACCCGGATCCGTGTGCTGTCATCCGAAAGCCCGGGCAAGCGGGAGCCGGATCTGGTGACCCATCCCTTTGATGCCGAGCTGGACTATTCCCAGTCAGATAAACAATTAATTGCTCATCTTCAGGAGAATAACCTGTGGGATGAGCTCTTTCGGATGCTCTTTATCAAACAGTGCAATGCCTTAAATGCGGTTCTGCCGGAGCTGTTTGAGAAAACCAACGATTATACCGAACTTTTGATGAACGTATCCTTTACCGATCAGGATGGGGTGGTGTTTCATCTGGTTAATGATATTGATGAAGATGATTTTAATGTGGAAAAAGAAGGCCAGGTGGAGATCATCGGATGGCTCTATCAGTATTATAATACGGAGCCCAAAGACGAGGTTTTCGCCCTCCTAAAAAAGAACGTAAAAATTACCAAAGAGCGCATCCCCGCGGCCACCCAGCTATTTACCCCGGACTGGATTGTCCGCTATATGGTCGAAAACAGTCTGGGACGGTTGTGGCTGGAAGGTCACCCCAACGATAGCCTGAAAGCGGACTGGAAATATTATCTGGATGAAGCTGAGCAGGAGCCTGAGGTGCAAAAACAACTGGATGCTATCAGGGAAGAGTACAAAAATATCCGCCCCGAAGACATTAAAATAATTGATCCTTGTATGGGCAGTGGTCATATTCTCGTTTATGCCTTTGATGTGCTGATGGCCATCTACGAAAGCGTGGGTTATAGTCAGCGCGATGCCGCTAAAAGCATTCTAGAAAATAACCTCTTCGGACTGGACATTGATACCCGAGCCTATCAGCTGGCTTATTTTGCCTTGATGATGAAGGCGAGACAATATAACCGACGGATTTTAAATGGGGAAACCAGGCCAAAGGTTTATGCTTTTGCTGAAAGCAATAGCTTAAACCGAACCCATTTATATGCCTTAGACACCGGTTTTGATAAAGAAGAACGGGAAGTGGCAGTAGCGCAGATCGAAAAACTCCTGCAAACCTTTGTTGATGCCAACGAATATGGCTCAATTTTAAAGATGGAAGATTTGAATTGGGAGTTGCTGAGGCGTTATGCCGATTCGTCCATTACCCGAGGTCAGATTAACATCGATAGTATTGGCGTGGAAGCAACCATTGAACGGTTCAAAGGGCTCATTGAACTGGGGGAAGTGCTGGCGCAAAAATATGAGGTGGTGGTGACCAATCCGCCCTATATGGGCAGTAGTGGCATGGGGACTAAGCTGTCGGATTTTGTGAAAAAGCAGTATCCGGATAGCAAGAGTGATTTGTTTGCGGTATTTATGGAACGATGCGGGCAGATGACCGTTGATAATGGGTTCCAGGCGATGATTACCCAGCACGCCTGGATGTTTTTGTCCAGTTTTGAGAAGTTGAGAGCAAAACTGATTGAGAAAAATCTCGTCAACATGGCTCATCTTGGCGCCAGAGCCTTTGAAGAAATTGGTGGGGAAGTGGTACAGACTACGGTCTTTGTGAAGATGAATAATCATTTAAAGGGCTATCTGGGAACCTATGCCAGATTGGTTGATTATGGCAGTCAGCAGGGGAAAGAAGCGGCTTTTCTGGAAAAGAAGGATATGCATATAGCCAATCAGGAGAACTTTTCGAAAATACCGGGTATGCCAATTGCGTATTGGGTGAGCGTGAATACGGTAGGTCTTTTTGAAAATAGACGGATAGAAGATTATTCAAAGCCGAGGGCAGGTATTTGCACAGGTAATAATGAAAAATATTTAAGATATTGGTTTGAAGCAAATTCAATTAAAATTGGTACTGAACTTTTAGATAGAAATAGCGTTATAAAACAGAGTAAATTCACGTGGTTTTTTCATCACAAAGGTGGAGAATATAGAAAATGGTATGGAAATCTGATTTGGATTATCAAGTATTCAAATGAAGTGATAACTGATATGTCCCAGAATAAGGGATTTAGACATGATAATAGAAATTTCTATTTTCAAAATGGCATTACATGGTCAAAAATCTGCTCAGGTAAATTTTCAGCACGTGTAATGGGAGAAGGTACAATGTTTGATAGTACTGGTACTTCTATATTTCCATCGTATCAAGATAAAGACTATGTACTAGCGTTGCTAAACAGTAAAGTTATGTTCAAATTAGTTCAGATACTCAATCCAACGTTAGCAATATACCCGAATAATATTGGAAATATACCGATGATGATAGATGCACAGTCTGTTGGAAAAGTTAGAAGATTTACCGAGAATAATCTTTTGATTTCAAAAACTGACTGGGATTCCTTCGAAACATCCTGGGATTTCAAAACTCACCCTTTACTAGCCTTCCGTTTCGATGGCGATCTGGGAGTAATCCGCTCCTATGAATTCGATGAAAACAACCATCTGATAGATACGGAAACCATCTTGAGCAACGGTGGCATCCAGGAGGCTTTTGAACGCTGGCAGGATTTCACCGAGATCCAATTCACCCAGCTCAAACAAAACGAGGAAGAACTCAACCGAATCTTTATCGACATCTACGGACTCAAGGATGAACTCACCCCGGAAGTGGAAGACAAAGACGTTACCATCCGCAAGGCTGATCTGAGCCGGGACATCCGTTCCTTTATTTCCTACGCTGTCGGTTGCATGTTTGGCCGCTACAGCCTGGATATCGAAGGCCTGGCCTATGCCGGTGGGGACTGGGTCAGCGGAAAATATCAAAACTTTATCCCGGATAAAGATAACGTCCTGCCCATCACCGATGAAGAATATTTTGAAGATGATGTGGTCGGCCTCTTCGTTACCTTTGTTAAAAAGGTCTATGGTGAAGAGATACTGGAAGATAATTTGGATTTTATTGCCAATGCCTTGGGTAACAAAGGCAATACCTCCCGAGAAAGTATCCGCAATTATTTCCTGAAGGACTTTTTCAAAGACCATTGTAAGGTTTATCAGAAACGCCCGATTTACTGGCTCTTTGACAGCGGTAAGGAAAACGGCTTTAAAGGACTGATTTACCTCCACCGTTACAATGCTGACACCATCGGCAATCTCCGCATCGACTACCTCCACCGGATGCAAAAGGTCTATGAAAGCGAAATGGCCCGCATGCAGGAAACCATCGATAACAGCACCAACCCCCGGGACGTCTCGGCGGCCACTAAACGCAAAGAAAAGCTCATCAAACAGCTCAAAGAAACCAAAGAATACGACGAAAAAATTGCCCATCTGGCCCTGGCCCGAATCGAACTGGATCTGGATGACGGGGTTAAGGTGAACTATGAGAAAGTGCAGACGGATGTGGAAGGCCGAAAGCTAGCGGTGTTGGCGAAGATATAACAAATGGCTTTCGAGCATTTGTTAACGATGATGACAGATTCTTCAAGAAATTGAAGAATCTGAATTAAAATTAATTCTGACAAATGCTTCGCTCAGAAATCGATTTGGATTAGAAAAATCAAATAGTGCAACGATATCTAGAATTATTAATGATAGTGTGGAAAAAGGTCTAATCAAGTTAGTTGATGATACTGTTGGAAATAAAGCGAGACAATATGAACCATATTGGGCGTAAGTAATTTATCATAAAATGGCAGTTGCGCAGAACATATTCGAGTTACAAAAATAAAGTCGTTGAAGATACTTTGTTTAAATTTGTTTGCTGGTTGTTTGCAGAAAGTGTAAGATAGTCAATCCAAGAAAATCAAAATCCCGTTGCGAAG
>JAHIQT010000126.1 GCA_018903255.1 Bacillota bacterium
GCTTATCATTTAACTCCCGGTGAATGTAATCCTTGGCACATAGACCCACTTCCGATAAGTAATGGCTTGCCTCCATCGCTGAAAGGTCTTCGCCTTTGGCGATATTGATCAGATCGTGGACGGTAATCCCTTTAAAGCGGATCGGCTGTTGAAAGCCAAAACTGATTCCTTTTTTAGCCCGTTCGGTGATCGATAAATCAGTAATATCTTCGCCATAAAATGTGATTTTCCCTCGGGTCGGTTTTAAAACACCCGAAATAATTCGCGCTAGCGTCGACTTGCCGCCGCCATTTGGTCCAGTAATCGCGATGAATTTTCCTTTTTCAATGGTTAAGTTAACATTTTTTAGAATTTCTTTTTCATCTTCAACTTCAAATGAAATGTTTTCAAGCTTTAACATTTTTTCTCCTTACCTTTTTCTTTCAAAGTTTTCCAGTTAATCATCGATTCTGACCCCCTATACAAACACATTAAGACTCTCCCGAAGATAACTTTTTTATTTTACCACTTATTACTCTATTTGGATATATGTCTATCCGGAATATAAAAAACAAAATTCAGAAGTTTTAACTAAACCTATTGTAAATGTTAAAATCCGGACAAAAATAAAGGACTAAAGTCAGGCTTCAGTCCTTTTGATGTGTTTTTACGTGTCAACCAATCTGAACGATTGCATCAGACAAATAGGGTTGTCCCGGCATTTTCATTACTGGCGATGTAGGTCCCCACACCGGCGTATTCAATGCCATCAATAAGCTCTTCTTCTTTAATCCCCATAAGATCCATACTCATTGTGCAGGCGATAAAACGAACCCCGGCATTTTGAGCTTTTTTGATCATGGTATCCAAATCATCGACATGTTTTTTCTTCATAATCCCTTTGATCATAGCTGGTCCTGCTCCCAACATATTCATCATCGAAAGCGGCAATCTGGCTGCCCCTTTGGGCATCATGGCACCAAACATTTTTTCAATAAAGGTCTTGTTGTAGCCTTTTCCATCTCTTTTTCGAAGCGCATTGAGTCCCCAGAAGGTGAAAAACAGGGTCACATTTTTCCCTTGAGCCGCTGCACCTTGAGCAATAATCATCGAAGCCAGCACCTTGTCCAACTCACCGCTAAAAACCACCAGGGTTGCATTTTTCTGAGTCGATACCGCCGGCATCAGACTGCAGGCTTCACCTTCACTACCTTTTCGAATCACGCTGATATAGCTTTTTCCTTCAGTCTCCTGGGAAACCAGGCTATGGCCATTGGTTTCACACCAGCTTTTTATGTCGCTGACAAAGCCAAAATCAGTGGCGATTATCTGAACCAGGTCACCCGATTCGACACTTTTTATGGCGTCATAAGTGGCCATCAATGGCCCCGGGCATTGGAGACCGGTCACATCAACTTTTTTTTTAATCACATCGTTTCCTTTGCCACCCTGATCGACATCGCCATCCGTGTCATCTTTTTTGACAATGCAGGCGCCAACATCAAAGTTGAGTTCTGCCAACTTGTAATGGGCCGTTTTGTACGTGCTATAGCCGCCAGCCAGGTTGTAAACATTGGTAAAGCCATTTCCTTTTAAAATCCGAATCGCTAGATAAGCCCGTTGGCCGACCTGACAGCTCACATAAATGGGGGCATCTTTGGAAATTGGAATTTCAGCAATGCGATCTCTTAAGCTATCCAGCTCGATATTGACAGAACCTTTGATGGCACCAGCACTGACTTCAACCGGTGAGCGGACATCCAGCAAAAATCCACCTTTTTCGACGATCTCATCTATTTGATGCCATTCGACCGTTTTATATACCCCATCTTCAATATTTTCAGCAATATAGCCGAGGATATTAACCGGATCTTTGGCCGATGAAAAGGGCGGTGCATAAGAGAGCTCAAAATCTTGAAGGTCAAGAACCGTCGCACCCATCTTCATGGCTGTGGCAATTACATCGATTCGTTTTTCGGTTCCTTCCTGTCCAACTGCCTGGGCACCGAGGATCCTAAGGGTTTTAGGATCGTAAAGTAATTTTAAGGCAATGTTGGTTGAATGGGGATAATAACCAGCATGATTGGCGCGATGGGCGACAACAATTTGATAGTCCACCTTCTTCATATCCAGTTGCGCGGCATTATTTCCGGTTGAAGCAATTGTTTTGCTAAATACTTTTGCCACTGCCGTTCCCTGGATACCGAGGTTTTTGACGGTTTTTCCGTTGATATAATCGGCTACCACCCGTCCCTGTCGATTAGCAGGCCAAGCTAGTGCAATAGCCGTTTGATTCTTGGTGACAAAATCTTTAACCTCAATAGCATCACCAATGGCAAAGATATCAGGATTAACGGTGTCATCTGTCCCATTGAAGACCTCATAATTTTCCGTCGTCACAATATGACCACGGGGACCGCACTTGAGATTTGCCTGCTTGGCAAGGGCATTTTCAGGAACCACACCAATCGCTAAAATGACCAGATCTGCCTGTAGTACCCGACCGCTTTCGAGCACGACTTCACTTCCCTGTTTTTGGAAATGATCGACTCCATCTTCTAAAATAAGATTGACACAATTCGCGTTGATTTCCTGATGCGCCAGTTGCGCCATTTCAAAATCAAGTGGTTTTAACACCTGATTGAGTTTTTCCACCAAGGTTACATTGGCACCCAGTTCTTGTAGATTCTCGGCCATTTCAACGCCAATAAAACCACCGCCGATAACCACTGCCCGTCTCACTTTGCCGCTATCAACGACTGCTTTAATCTTATCGGTATCGGGGATATTTCTCAGGGTTAAAATATTTTTTGCTTCGGACAATCCGGGGATTGGTGGTGCAATCGGTTTCGCACCGGGGGATAGAATCAGCTTGTCATAGGTTTCTTTATATGTTTCTCCGGATTGATGATTTTTCACTTCAACGGTTTTAGTAACCGGATCAATCGCAATGACCTCACTGAA
>JAHIQT010000127.1 GCA_018903255.1 Bacillota bacterium
CCATTAAGAGATGATTAGCCGGTGAAGCGTGCATCTTTTAGTGGCATTTTCCTTTCTCTCGATTTCTTATGGTCATTATATCCGTCAATCTCTGGGCAGGCAAGTCCATCAGCTTTCGGGCTTTTTGGGGTAGCTCTAACAATATACATTTTGTATAATTTTTATGATGACTAGGGAAAGTTTATTAATACACTGTGTTTCAACTGGAATTATTTATGGTTTAATCAATTCTTTATTTGCATTATTTTTTATACATAGATACAGTATTCTAAAAGTAGATAAACAAAAACTTGAACAGGAAATAAGAATAGATAAATTAACTGAATTATATAATAGATATGCTTTTGAAGAAGATATAAGGAGTCTGAGTAACAACTCAACTTACACTGTGATTTATTTGGACATAGATGACTTTAGCAAATTTAATAACACCTATGGACATGAAGCGGGCGATAACGTTTTAAAAAATGTAGCAATGACGATTGAAGGTAGCATTCGGAACATTGATAAAGCATATCGATATGGTGGTGAAGAATTGATTGTTATTTTAGATGAGTGTGCAAAAGAATTGGCTTTGAAAATTGGCAATAGAATTGTAGAGAATATAAGGAATATTGATAATACACCTTATTCAGAAATTACAGTTTCTGCTGGATTAGCTTCTGCTCCTGAGGATGCAGAGTCTTTTGCCAACCTATTAAAAGCAGGTGATACAGCCTTATATAGAGCGAAAGAACTGGGTAAGGATAGATTAGTTAGTTACCAGAAAAATATGGAACAAGATTTCGCATGTAAACTGTGATTAGTTTTTTGGCAAAAGCATTATATTTATTTGAATAGTATCGTTGCCTTCGAAATGATGAAAATTATATCAGTTTGAAGGTGCTTTTTTTATATAAAGTAAGCTGGTCAATAATGATCTGAACCCAAAAGTTTGAACGTTTATACCGACTGTTGGTATTCTCGAAATCGGTAGTTGTCAAGATAGTTGGCAGTTTTAATTGAAATAAATTTTGACAGTAACCGTTTTAAAATCATGCTTCTTCCAGTGAATCCAGCATCAGATCAGAAACATGCATCATTTTAAATAAAGTAAATGTATTGGAATAATTGATACATTGCTTTATTTTTTTTAAAATTTTTTAAATAATTTCTTATCTCCATAAGTTCTACAAAAGTTATTGTTATTATTCCTATAGACAAGAAGTGACAAGGAGAATGACCATGGAAGAAAAACCAATAACAAAGACATTTTCAGTGAGTGGAATGACCTGTGTTAATTGTGAAAATCGAATTGAGAATAAACTTAAAAAGCTTGATGGTGTAACCAATGTCACTGCAAGTTATCCGCGTTCACGGGTCAGTTTTACATATGACCCAGATCGTGTAAAGCTGTCGGCCATTGTGCAGACCATTGAAAGCATGGATTATCATGTGAAACGTGCAGGTGAAAAACAAAAGAACAAAACCGTTGAAAAGAAAAATAAAATCAATGAAGTGTTAGGAACCGGCATTATCATCATTGCCGCATTCGTGATTATTAATTACTTTGGCGGTTTTAATATCTTCAACTCGTTTCCGGAGGCAAAACAGGGTGTGGGTTACGGCGCACTATTGTTAATCGGTTTACTCACATCGATCCACTGCGTTGCTATGTGTGGAGGGATCAATCTTTCACAATGCGTTCCCAATGCAAGTATCAAAAGTGAAAAGAAAACCGCAAATCTCAGACCCGGCATTTTATACAACACCGGACGGGTGATCTCTTACACCATTGTCGGCGGGATCGTCGGAGCACTAGGATCAGTCGTCAGCTTTTCAGGAACCGCAAAAGGAATTGTCGCTGTTATGGCAGGGGTGTTTATGGTAATTATGGGCTTAAATATGCTTAATATTTTCCCCTGGTTGCGCAAGTTTAATCCCAGAATGCCCAAGATTTTCGCCAGGAAGATCAATGAACAGAAAAAAAGTAACAGTCCCTTATATGTCGGACTTTTAAATGGCTTAATGCCCTGCGGACCACTCCAGGCGATGCAACTCTATGCACTTTCCACCGGTGATCCGGTACAGGGTGCCTTATCGATGTTGGCATTCAGTTTGGGAACGGTGCCGCTGATGTTTGGACTGGGAGCGATCAGCTCATTTCTCAGCAAAAAATTTACCAGCAAAATGATGACCGCCAGTGTCGTATTAGTCCTGATACTGGGTGTGTTTATGTTCAGTAACGGTATGAGTTTATCCGGTATTGGACTTCCGTCCTTAACCGGTGGTGTTACAGCGGCGAATGAAGCGCAGCAAAACAATACAGCAACCGTCGACCAGGGGGTTCAGACAATTACAACGAAGCTTTCACCGAATAGTTATGAACCAATCACAGTCCATGTCGGGGTACCCGTCAAATGGATCATCCAGGCAGACGAGAGTGATATAAATGGGTGCAACAATCAAGTATTGATTCCTAAATACAATATTGAAAAGAAATTAGTGGCCGGTGACAATATCATCGAATTCACCCCAACTGAAACAGGAACAATCCCCTATAGTTGTTGGATGGGGATGATTAAAAGCAATATAACTCAACTTTCCCAACTTGAAAATTCAGCTGAGACCTTTAAAGAACACCATTTTCAGCTTCTAAAAAATAGAAGTTGACAGAAAAATGCACCCAACGTCTGATATAATATAAATGCAAACTCACAAAAATCAGACAAGA
>JAHIQT010000128.1 GCA_018903255.1 Bacillota bacterium
ATCGGTTAAAGCACTGCCGGTTGTATTTTTAATAAATATTGAAAGCGCATTTCCACCAAAACCTACCGCCTTGAAGATAACGGCATATCGATTCTTGATGTTGTTGTTCAAATGATGAGAGCCTTGTGCAAGAAAAATAAAGCCATAACCTCAAGCATTTGCGAGATTATGGCTTTTATCATTCAAGTTATGAACGGACTATTCTTTCATAATTTGAATTGAAATTATTCTAATGCTATTGTTGCTTATTTCGTTTTCTGTAAATCATGTCACCGATGCTATTTCCTGCAAGCGCCACGACACCATAAATCAGGACATAAACCCAAGCAGTCGAATTATAAAAAATGAAGATCGATGGTACAAACAATAAAGAAGCGATTCCTACATATAAAAAATGAAAGCCCTGCTTTACGCCATAAACCATCGAACATCCGAAGCTCGTTAACGGAACAAGGACTAATAGCACCAACATTGCCGTACCAGTATCGCCAATAAGCAATGGCAGACCATAGTAATTTATTATTAAAAGCAAACCATAGGGAATGATACCCATTAATCGATCTTTGATTTTAACCATATTATTTTAGGGTTCCCCGATCGTAAGATTTTTCTACTAAAATAGTAACATGAATTTTGATTTCAACCGATAATTCTTATCCATCATGGTTGAAGATTGCGCTCGCATAAAAACGCATCTGTGATTTCTGAAATTCGATTAACATTGTCAAGGTAGATAAAATGGGTTCCGTCGAGAATCTCATATTTTGCCTGATCACCAATGCGGGCAAGATGCTGCTCTTGATATTCTTGCGGTGTTATCTTAATTTGGCTGTTCCTGGTTTGATATGTTTTTTTGGAAATGATCTTGAAGTAGCCCACAATTCCCGGATAAGTCAGCTTGTTGGCATCTTTTATATAGTCTGTTGCACGTGCGATCTGATCCAAAGTGTTACTATTGATAGAAAATCCGGCGTAACAAAGCAGATCACTTATTTCTTTTTCTGTATAGCCAATCGCACGCAGCTTGTCTTTATTGGTGGCTATCGACGCAGCAATTGAAGTCAACCCGATGGCTTGCTGAAATTTAGCAATACCCAGTAATGACTGAACAAAAGCAGGCATATCGTCACCAATATAAGCCGTCGAGGTTCCATCAAGCGATATGATGGCTTGTACTTCATCGGGATATTTCGAAGCATAGTATTCGCTGTAGACGCTCGATATCGAGTGGGGCATTAAAATATAAGGTGCTGCTACTCCGACACTTTTCAGTGCTGTGCGAATTTCATCCAGATAGTTATCAGAAGTTCTTGCTCGCTCTGTTTGACTACTGAATCCGACACCGAAATACTCAATACAGACGACTGTATGCTTTTCACTGAGCCGACGCATCAGTGGCCCAAAATCTGCCGACGGAAGCCCAATTCCCATGCCGGGAAGCAAAACGATTATTTCTTTGCCACTTCCCATTTTGTAGACATGCATTTGCCCATCATAAACATCGACCATCTGACCATATGGTTCTATCTGCTCCTTTTTTTTCTTAAAATATGTGGTCTGTAAAACAGTCCCCATCAACATCCCCGCAGTAATCACTACCAGAATAATTCCTAATACTATCATGACTTTTTTTACCTCTCTTATGTTTTGGCTTACAGCAAGCGTCTAAATAATGCTCATACTGACCGGACTCAACATCATGTCGTTCATATTTTTCAGTGTGTGCCCCGATAAATACATGATCATTCCCTTTAATCATGTCATTTTCATGGTTGGATCCACTCGCCAGGCCTTGTATACTTGGTCATATCGGCAACGTCGGCATTGCTGATCGCTCCCTGCACAAATTATTTCTTTAAATGTCTTAGGTTGCACTTTAAGCCTATAAACAAAATACCGCATACAATGGAATCGACAAAATATTATTATCAAATCCAAAATTTTTAGCTGAGATGCGAATCGAATAATCCGGTTGATAGTGTTTGAGATAGACCGATAAACTTCTGGATTTGACATTTTCCCTTGCTTTAACCTCAATCGGCAAAACATCACTGTGTTTCTCAATCACAAAATCAACCTCGGATGTTCCTGAAGTCCAGTAATATAAAGGATAACCCTTTTTCATTAAAGCAGTGGCAACATAGTTTTCAGTCAGTGCGCCAATAAAAACATGATCATTACCTTTAATAATGTCATACTGATTGACGCCAGCCCGGTGCGACAACAGTCCAACATCACCCATATAGAGTTTAAATGAAGCCATATCTTTAAAAATAGCCAATGGATGTTGACCTTGTTCGACCCGCTCGCATTTTAGGACGATTCCGGCGGCCAAAAGCCAATCAATTGAGGCGCCAAATAATGAAGCACGACCACCTTTGGCAATTACTTTATATTGAAATTTTTTATTATCTTTGGCCAACTGCATTTGACTTATCAGTTTTTTTATTTCGCACCTTGGGAACGGTTAATAAATTTGAAGGGATAGACCGCGTTGACTGATTGCCCGGCTATAAAACGGGTAATGTTTATACAAGGCATCTCTCTTTCGTACGGGACTAATATCCCAAGGAATGCGTGCGACGACCTCAACTGCACAGTTCTATTATCCCACGTGGCATGAGGGATTAAAAGAAAAAATGTTAGTGTACCACGACTCTGACAAATATATTATACAAGGAATGGTGATAATCATGATAACACCATTAACAGGCGCCTGCCTCATCGGTCAATCAGGCGGACCGACATCTGTTATTAACGCCAGCGCCCTTGGCTGCATTGAAGCTGCACTTGCTTCAGAACATATCACAACGGTGTACGCTGCTGAAAATGGCATCAAGGGTGTTTTAGATGATCGATTATATATTATGGATCTGGAGGATTCTTGCGAGCTTTCACTACTGAAGTACACTCCTTCCTCAGCATTTGGAACCAGCCGTTATAAACTTAAGGATTTCATTGTCGATGACACGGATTACAAACGTATTCTCAAAACATTCCGGCAGTATGATATCCGTTATTTCTTATATAACGGTGGCAATGATTCCATGGATACCTGCAGCAAAATAAGCCGTTATCTGAATCAGAACAACTATGATTGCCGGATTATCGGCATCCCTAAGACCGTCGACAATGACCTTTTAGGCACGGATCACTGCCCCGGCTACGGTAGTGCCGCTAAGTTTGTTGCGACATCGTGCATGGAGATTTACAAAGATGCAAAAGTCTATGGAACTGGTTCCATAACGATCCTGGAAATCATGGGTCGAAACGCCGGATGGCTGACCGCTGCTACCGCGCTGGCCACCTACAAAGGTCTTGGCCCTGATCTGATCTATTTGCCCGAGATCGATTTTAATCTTGCTGATTTCATTGCCGACGTGAGCCGCATCTATGAAAAAAAAGGAGACGTTCTTGTCGCTGTTTCTGAAGGCATTATGGACAAAAACAGTACTTACATTGCCGCCTATTTTTCCGATCTGACCAAGCATACAGATGCTTTTGGCCATTCAAGAATGGGCGGACTTGCCGCTGGCCTTGCCAGCTTTGTCGGCACAAAGATCGATACTAAGGTTCGCGGCATCGAATTCGGCCTTACTCAGCGATGCGCCGCCCATATTGCCTCAGGTACAGACATCGAAGAAGCCTATCTGATCGGCCGAACCGCTCTGGAAGTTGCGCTTGACGGTGCCACCGATCAGATGGTAGGCTTTGAAAGGATTCCCGGCAAAGCCTACCAATGCCGGATAAAAATGTTCGATCTAATTGATGTCGCAAACGCTGAAAAAAAAATACCCCGAGATTGGATCAATATCGCCGGTAACGGTCTACTACCGGCTTTCATCAGCTATGCGCTGCCACTTATTCAGGGCGAAACCAAAATGCCGAAAGAAGATGGTCTTCCCAGGTTCGCCAAGCTTAAAAAAATCATGACCCGGGATATATAAATACTTAAAGTACTTTTATTGCACACAAAAAACCTGCTACTTACGTAACAGGTTCTATCTAACATCAATGTTGATGCGTAGTTCATGGTGGCGGAGAAGGTGGGATTTGAATTATTACGATGCTAAAAAACGGGATAAAACCGTTAATAATCAAACATCATAGAATCCCACTATATAGCCCATTTCGTACAACCCCGTATGCTTTGGCAATGCCTTTTAAAATTGTCTAAGGGGTCAGTTTAGGGGTCAAAGATTCTTGTTTAGGGGTCAACTTTTCAATGACCCCTTTTTGATTTTACCTTCGTTTCTTCGCTACTTTATTGTGAACTTTTGTAATGATTTCCCGGATCAACTCTTTGTTATCCGAAACGTATTTTCTTTTAGGGGCATACTTATTGTAATAGCTTTCTAAAATCTCATCAGATTCCAATTGAATGCGGTTGGAAATATATGCGGCTGCTGAATGATATAAATTCAATCCATTTTCTTTATCAACTTGAATGACAAAGGCTTTTGCTTCAGGGCTGAGAATACTTAAATACGGGTATTGGTAATCGTCGGTCACCCCACCCCGGCTTTCTTGTTCAGAACCATCACCCTGCTGGTTTCTAAGTTTGCACGCATAATTGTAAACTCTGTAATAATTTTCTTTAGATAATTCACCTAATAATTTTACGAACTGCTCATTCACTTCCATCCCACCAACTCCTTCAAATTTATTTGAAAAATAAACGCTCTTCTAAAGTTGTAACTGCATTTTAACTTTATTTGAGTAATATTTCAATACTGAAACAAAAGTTGCAAAAACCAACGCCCATATCGCCCTTTTAAGCCGTTTTAAATCTGCGGTGGTGTTTGGGTACGGGTAAAGATGGAAAAGATGTCCCCAATTTTGGGGGAGATCTATATCAAAACCCAAATCTGGGTGCCTGATACTTTTGTTCAAGAAAGTTCAAAGGTTTAGGATTGTTTAAGACCTCGTTTGTGCGTGGGTTGGTGGAAACCCCGACAGACAATTTGTCGGTGGGATCATAACGGATAAATCCGCTTTGATATATCAAGGTCGATAATCCGGCTTTGATATATCGCCCCGGTAAAATATCCGGGTGATATTTCGCTCTTCATCACTGAGGGCTCAAATGCGTCAGCGTTGACGGATTTGAATAGTAACACCTCACGTGTGCGTGCGTGGGTTGGTGGCCCAGCTGTCCAAAATTTTGGCTAGCTGCTTTGTGTAATACCTCATGCGCGTGTGCGTGGGTCGGTTCTTGTATATTAGTATTTTTTAGTAATTTATCATGTAACACCTCGCACGTGCGTTATAGTGTCCATTAATTTCAAATTGGCAAGCGTTTGCCGATTTCGTCCCTCAAAGATGAGGAGTGAAACTTTCCGACAGAATTGTCTAAAAGACTTTTACTTAATTCCAAATTTGGAACAAAAAAAACCCCAGAGTGATGTGAGACTCTGGGGTTTCTTCTGATGCAAGAAAGAAAGGAAAAACAAAGGCAAATACAATCATATTATACCATTTAATTGTTATTTTTTAAAGTAAATTTCATAATAAATTAATTTTAATTATAATAGTTTCACGTGAAACATTCTCAATGAAAGGCCGCTTGTTCCATTTTGGGACTGATCGCCTGCCTGATTCGTTCAATTTCCATTGAATACCAGGACGGGTCTTTGTATTTCAGGCGTGATAATTTCTCAACTCGGGGGATTAAATCATATTCCAGCATATATTGCTGCTTTAATTGGATGCCGGCTTTTGATTTATTGATCCGCTTAATGCCACGGACTACCAGTTGCCTTGCTCGCTCAACAGAAAGCCCATATAAGCCTGCAATTTCTGACAGGCTATATTCATGCCCATTAAGGCCATACCTTAAAATAATGACGTTCTTTTCTCTCTCATTGGGTTTAAATACCCGGTCGAATGTATTGAAGATATCTTTTCTTAAAATTTCATGGTCTAATTGCTCAACGGCTAAACTGAATTCATTTTCCGCTGCTGGATCTTTGAGTGATTCCCCATAGGTGAGATCTTCAGTTCCCGGTACAGTTGCCTGAGCACTGACCATGTCAACCAATTGGCTGTTATTGTCTCTCTTGTCCTCCCACGGGGTAGAATATCTAAGCCCTCTGGTTATATGACCTTTAATGGCAACACTGGCATAACTGGCAAATTTAAAGCCTGTATTCGGGTTGAACTTCTTAACGGCCTGCATCAATCCCATAAAGCCCAACTGCTCCATATCATCGGTGTCAAGATAAGATAAATCAGATAAAGTGCGATAGCGATTAACATGGAAAATAACCAGTCCTCGGTTTTTATCCACGATGGTGGCCATGGCTTCTTTATCGCCCTGTTGGTAGTCTGCTACGAGTTCTTCATTGGTTTTTTCTGTTATCACTATGCACTCCTTAAATAATCATCTTAATTTGAGGGATCGGCACCGAACCGACCCCCGTAACAATTGTTTTTAGTACCTGTAAAGACCTGATGCAGTTCGCACCATCTGATCTTCTATTTCATCGCCTAACAATCGGGCGATTTTCTTAATATCAATGTCATTTTTGACTTCAAGGCCACTTAAACTGACATTTACGGTATTGTTGAACGTTGGCTTTCCGGCAAGGGTGCTTTTTCGACCACCGGCGGTACTGACAAGTTCTTTTGACTTTTTAGCATCCAACACCTTTTCCCCACCAGCAAAGTTGAGGATTTCCGGCCCATTCTCACCGACCCAATGCGGCCCGGATCTGGCAAAGTTTGTGCCATTGGCATATCCGAACAATGCTGACGGATCGATGGGCGCCCCGTCTTGAAATAGTCCGAAGTGAAGGTGGGCACCAGTTGAATTTCCGGTACTTCCTACCAGACCAACGGTTTGCCCGGCGCTGACCATCTGGCCGACTGATGCCATAATTTCCGATAGATGGGCATACATTGAGGATAAGCCGTTGCCATGATCAATCATGACAGTGTTACCATATCCACCGTTCCAACCGGCCATGGTGACTTCACCGGCCCCGGCGGCTCCGACTGGTGTACCAAAACCGGCTCCGATGTCAATACCCGCATGATACCCACTGGACATTTCGCCGCTGTCGGTCATGAACGGATCACGGTAACCGAAACCACTGGTTACTGCACCAGATACCGGCTGAACCAAATTAGCGAATGATGCCCCGCCAACGCCGATGGATTGCAGAAACTCTGCTGCACTACCACCAACAAAGTCGATGAATGTTTTGATTCCGAAACTACCCCCAGCAAAAGCATCTTTGATGTCCTCAATGATTCCATTGAAGAAGGTCATGATGTTACTGTCTAGAACTGAATTAACTAAACCTTGTATCAGGTTAGAACCGATATCATACAAAACGGTACTCGGGCTGTGGATGCCGAAACCTTCTTTGAATCGGGTAACGATGTTCGACACAATATCGCCCACTGCGTCAGTAGCAGAACCGACCATGCTTTTGATACCATCAATCATTTTCTGGATCATATCACCGCCCCATTGCTTGAATTGTTTCGGTAAATCTCTAACAAAGGCTAAAGCATCATCGAAACCAGTTGTTACCGCACTGTATAAGTCGAGTAATCCACTGGCGGCACCGATAACCACATTCCAGAAGGTTGTGGTCGCTACGTCTTGAAGCGTTCCCCCAATGCCTGAAATGAAAGAGACAATACCATTAAATGAATTTACCACTGAGTTAACAATTCCCCCCAAGATAAACCCTCCCATTTGCCAGATAGCTGTAAGTGAATTACAGATCGCATCTTTAGCGCTCTGAACCATCGCCCCGCCATAGTTCCAGGCTCCGGCCCAATCACCGTTTAAAATGGCGCATATCGCCCCGACACCGTTACCGATAAAGGAAAAGACATTTCCGACTGCGGTTAATAGTGGTGCTGCGGCTGTTATGGCTCCGGCAAAGGCGGTGATCATTGTGTTGGCAAACCATGTGATCGCTGGGACAACATAGGTTCCTAAAACATCGCCTATCTGTTGAAGGATTGGCCCGGCTTCTGCGGCGAAACCCTGGAAGGCTTGCATCGCTGGATCTAATGCTGGTTTGACCTGATCCATGGCGGCGGTGATTGTTTTGCCGATGGAATCAAAAGCGGTTGACACTGAATTTCTAAATATTTCTGACTGTTGCCATGCTCCAACGATAACCGCTGTTACGGCGGCAATGCCTGCGACAACTAAAGCAACCGGCCCGGTGATGGCGGCAAAGGCTGCGGCAATGCCACTGGTTCCGGCGGTTGCTGCGGTTCCTGCTGCGGTGGCAGCTGTTCCTGCACCGGTGAAACTGGTAACAAGTCCACTGATAGCCGTAAATGCTCCCATACCGGCCATAGCGGCCTTAAAAGCAACAACCCCACCCACTAAGACCATAAAGCCGTTAGCGATTCCATCAACCCCTGTAAATTGAGTGATAAAATCAACGACTGTCGGAATGGCGCCTGCTACTACTCCAATGACTTTGGTCATGCCCTGGATAATCCCGTTAATGAAGTTCTGAACACCCGGATCATTGAACATATCAACCAACGATGTAACGATGGCAGATATGGCCGGGGTTAAATTCTCGATACCGGCGACTGCATTGGCGAAAAAGGTTGTCATGCCCGGACTGTTGGCAAGGTCACTCATGCCCCTGTTGACCTTCTCCCAGGCTTCACCGGCGTTGTTGCTGAATACCGTCCAGATATCCGAGAACGTCGGTTTAATCGCCTGAAATGCGGCTTCGGTTTGATCTGCTGACGCAAACATCGCTTTGGTGATAACATCGGCGGTCAACTCACCTTCTTCGGCTAATTTCCTGATCTGGGCAATATCCACACCGAGATACCTTTCAATGGCCTGTATAACTGTTGGCGCATTTTCCATAACCGAGTTAAGTTCATCGCCCCGAAGCACCCCGGATGCTAATGCCTGGGTTAATTGTGTCGTTGCGCTGGCGGCTTCACTGGCACTGGTTCCGGCAATCTTATAATTCTTTTGCAGTAATTCCGCAAACCGAACGATCTGATCACTGGATTCAAAAGCCCCTCCGGCCATGATGCCCAATTTTCCAACCATGTCGGCCATCGACTGATATTGTGCTCTGGCGTCGTTGGCACTGCTCAAGATATTGTTTTGCAGCTGATCGGTGGTCTGCAGACCATCATTCATCAGGTTTAACCGGGATATCGTATTCGAATAGGTGTCTGCCATGTTGACCATTTTACCAAGACCAACAACTGTTGCAATAGTGGTGGCAACGCCCTTTAATGAGGACATAAATCCATTGCTGGCCGTTGTCCCATTGCTGGTTGCCCTGGTAAGATTATTCTGTTCTTTTGCAGCACCGGCCATGCTCGTTTCAAATTGTTTCATCGCTGCGCTAGCCCGGTTAATTTCCGTTTTGGCGGCGGCGATTGCTTTAGTGTCCATGCAGTTTTGACTTGCCTTGTCCATTCGTTCCATGCCGCTGATCACATTGTTAATGCTTCTTAGTATCGGGCTCATAACCGGTGTCATTTTGTCCTGTAAGGCGATACTGGCTGATATTGTAGCCATTTGATTATCACTCCTTTCGTGATATAAAATTAAAGCCCCACAAGCCCATAGAGGACTTATAGGGCTTGATCTCTAGATGATCGCCTGATAATATAGGGCTTTTGCTTTGTTGTCCATTACGAACGCATCGTAGCAGATACGGCCTTCAACCAATGAGCCACTGATACCTGGTGGGTCTTCGTGGATTTTGTAATCTTCCAACTTTTGAGCGGCTACGGTAGCTACCTTATGACCCATTAAGAAGCCGAATTTAGCTGGTAAATGGGTATCTGGTACCTTAAACACACGGCAACCGTCAATCATACCAATAACGCCTTTGATCCGTTCTTCATTGGAAATTTCCGTTTCCATGATGATTTCCGACGATTTCTTCATCAAGACATAGCTGTCAGGGTTTAAGATCAAAAATCGCTCTGTGTCGGGAACTTCAAAATTATCTAAAGATTTCCCGGCTGCGATAATCTCATCATAGATATTAGCGGCTGTTAATGCTTTGGCCGCTGGTATGGTTCCGGCGGCAGTCGACATCTTACCGTAGACGTATTTGTCGATTTCTGGCACAACTACTTGACGGAGTTGACGGGCTAAGGCAGACGATGCTTCAAGCTGTCGGGCAGTCTCATCTGTGTCCAATCTGTCAATCGCAAAGGTGAAAGATCGATCCTTGCTTAAAACCATTTCCTGAGTTGTCGCACCTAAGGCCCCAACATTACCATAACGTGATCCAGCTAAACCAGTTCCGGTTCCGACCCTGTCATAGTCGGTCATTGGTGCTGTGGACACCTTATAGACTTTGATGCTATGGGCACCCGTCCATTTAAAATCCTTGTTAGTCAGGAGGTCAATTTTTGATTCAGTGGCGAATAATTCATCCACATAAGGTTGATACAGTGTTACTAAATTTATTGCCATGGGTTACACTTCCTTTAATTTTATTTTTTGATCCCCATCGCTTTTCGGATTAAATCGTCATTACTTTTGGCGGTACTGTTACTATTACTGTTACCAGCGATAGTACCTTCAATCCGAACATCACTTTGTCCTGTTTTGAAACTGGTTTCGAGTACGCCGACCGCCTTATTGAGGGTATCTTCATCATCGAATTTCAAAATGTCCAGTAATTCGTGGGGGATGTTCTTTGCAGTCAGAATTTCTTTGGCTTTCAGATTCAGTTCTTTTTGCTGAAATTCCTTTTCCATCGTTTCAAACTGCTTTTGAGATTTTTCTTTTTCTTTTTTCAATCGTTCGTTAATTATTTTGTTCACGTCCTCCTGGGAGAATGTTTTGCCCTCTGGTGTTTCGATGGCTCCCGGATCATTACCGGTTAATTCTGAATCTATCACGTTATCTAGTACGTTTTCCATTTGACAACCTCCTTTTAACGTCCGGGGTGGACTAATTTTTGTCTGGCTCCTTAATTTTTAAGAGTCAGGTATTTTGCCGGCCGAATTTTCGACCGCCACTTTTGACGGCTCATTTTGAGCCTTGATATATTTTGGCTAAATAAAAAAGCACAGGAATAATTGATAATCAAATTAATGATTCAATCGTTTCCCATGCTTTTGATAGCTTCCAGGCGGTGACCTGGGGTACTCTAATTATAAAGACTGTATTCAATTGCTATGATTATATCATATACGGGGTATTGCGTCAATTATTTATACATGATATACTTATTGGTTTCTGTTTTTTCGGATATCAATATATCAAAACGGAAAATTCGGTTATGATACCCCGGCTTCTTTGGCTAGTTGGCTTCTGGTTCTACCCTGTGTCGAATTCTTCTCGGGGTCTATTTTTTTACCAGCCATCATTCTTGCTTTTGCCAACTCCTTCACCACATCTTCCAACGTCAATATCAATTCCTTTTTTTAGGTGTACCATTTGTACCATTTTCAATTGCACACAATCTTTTATTAGCTGTCTAATTTGTCTTTTTATTAGCTGTGGCGTTTACGACATCGCCCCGACCTTTCGGCGTAACATAAGCATGGATAAATGGCGATTTTTCAACGATTTTAACCCGTTCCCCATGCAATGCCGGTTCCAGTAGGGTCAGCACCTTTTCGACCTCATTTCGGCTATTACCGCTGATATGGATCTTTACCAGATCGG
>JAHIQT010000129.1 GCA_018903255.1 Bacillota bacterium
GACATCGACCTTGATTTCCAGATCGATTAGTTCCTGCTCTTCCACCGGCATAAAGCGGGGATCATAGGTAGACGCCTCAATCGCATTTCGAATAATCTCCTGGGCAATGTTTTCGGTCACCGGGCCAGTGGTGCCGATGCATCCGCGTAATTCCCCATGCTTATGGAGCGAGACAAAAACGCCGGCCTGATTGTTTTCCAGTTGACCCAGCTCATCCGCAGCGATTTCAACCTGATTTTTATAATGCTCAAAATTCAGTTTTCTGCCCCGCTGGACCCAGGCATTGATGGTGGCTCTTGCCAACCCCACAAAAGCACTTTCATTTAAACGTCGTTCTTTATAGGAAAGCAATTTATCTTCTTCATAGCGATCCAGCAGGCTGGGAATTTTTTTATCCGTCAAATCGATAAAGGCCGACAGGTAACCCACCCCAAAGGGACCTTCATAAGCAAACACCGTGGCTTCAGTATCGCGACCATCAGTGGTGCCTAATCCCATAATAATTGGTCTTAGCCCACATTGACCGGCCGGTTCGTAGACCTGGTGGGGAACGGTTAAAATGGAGTAGTAATTTTTAGTTTTGATCCCGTCAACGATATTTTGATCAAAAAGCGGTCCCATCGGATTAAAGGCATAGGGTCCTTCATCCTTCAGGCAATGGGACAGGTCGGCTGACACCAGAATCATCGCTGCTTTGCCGCGGGCTTCAATGGCTTCACGGATCACCTTTCCCATCGTATAGAGTTCGATCAGGCTCAACTCGCCGGTGGTGATATGAACAATTTTGTAAGCTCGATAATATTTTTCAATAAAGTAAAGCGGCACCAGCACCCCGTGATCGAGATTTAAATCGATTTTATATTCTGCGGCAATTTTTTCATTTAAAAAAATGGTATGACAATTGTTTTTTCCAAAACTGATATTTAGTTCATCGAGGAGTCCCAGATCGCAGTCTTTTTCCATTGCAATCTCGGGATGACCAAAATTTCTCAGATCACCCTTCATCTGGCTTTCATATACGACTGCCACCCCATCCCGAAAGACATTGCCGTGGGGGGTAATGCAGACAATCACTTCCGGTTTGATTTCGGCAACCTTTAGCGCCAGATCCCGTAAGCCCCGAATCGTTTTTTCAGCTTCGTTTTCTCGACCTTGGCCAATCTCCGGTATTAAGATCGGCGGATGGCAGGCGATTCCTACTCCTTTTAAGTACATATGCTTCACTTCCTTATTTCTTTTTCTTGATACGACTTTGCAGGCATTGATTAAAGATTATAAAAGGCGTCTTTGCCGGCGTAGCTGCCTAACAGTCCCAGCTGTTCTTCGATGCGCATCAGTTGGTTATATTTGGCTACCCGGTCGGTTCGCGATGGCGCCCCGGTTTTAATCTGGCCGGCATTGACGGCCACCACCAGATCAGCAATCGTGACATCCTCAGTTTCGCCGGAGCGATGTGAAACGACTACCGTATAACCGGCTCGTTTGGCCATTTCAATGGTGTCGAGGGTTTCGGTCAGGGTACCGATCTGATTGACTTTAACCAGAATTGAATTCGCTACGCCTTCATCAATACCGCGTTTTAATCGCTGGGTGTTGGTAACAAAGATATCATCCCCGACCAGCTGGACTTTTTTCCCCAGCCGCTTGGTCATCACTGCCCAGCCTTCCCAATCTTCTTCATCTAAACCATCTTCAATCGAAATAATCGGATATTTACCAATTAGCATTTCATAAAAATCAATCATTTCGGCCGCTGTTTTTTCGACCCCTTCGCCAGCTAGAAAATATTTCTTGGTTTCTTCATTATACATTTCCGTAGCCGCCACATCCATCGCCAACTGAACATCTTCACCGGGAATATAACCGGCTCCTTCGATCGCGGTTACAATCAGTTGCAGGGCTTCCTCGTTGGATTTAAGATTCGGGGCAAAACCGCCTTCATCGCCAACCGAGGTGGCCATCCCTTTTTCGCCTAACACCTTTTTGAGCTGGTGGAAGATTTCCGAGCCCATCCGTACGGCTTCGCGAAAATCCTTAGCGCCCACTGGCATGATCATGAATTCCTGGATATCGACATTGTTATCGGCATGTTCGCCGCCGTTTAAAATATTCATCATTGGGGTTGGCAACAGCTTGGCATTGACCCCGCCCAGATACTTGTAATAGGGCAGTCCCAGCGATTTTGCCGCGGCGTGGGCAGTAGCCATCGAAATACCCAGAATTGCATTGGCTCCGAGTTTGCTTTTATTCTCAGTGCCATCGAGCGAAATCAGCACGGCATCAATGGCAATCTGATCGACGGCGTTCATGCCGACTAAAAACTCCTGGGCATAGGCGACGCTGTCGACCGCTTTTAGTACCCCTTTACCCTGATAACGACTGCTATCCTTATCCCGCAGTTCAACCGCTTCAAAAGCCCCGGTCGAAGCTCCGGATGGGACAATGCTCCGTCCCATGGTGCCATCCTCTAAAATAACATCCACTTCAATAGTAGGATTCCCGCGGGAATCGAGTATTTCTCTGGCAAAAATATCTTCAATATAAGTATTCATATGTTCCTCCGTTTACTTTATTTTACTCAGGTGTCAATGATCCTGCTTACAAAAATTATGACACCTTTATCTTTGTTTATACACCTAATTTAAGCAAATAAACTAAGCTTAACGAAAAAACCCTGAAAAAGAAAATCTCTTTCAGGGCATGGTTGGCTTTTATTGTTCCGGAGCAATCAACGGTTCGCCTTCTTCATCAATGAGCACCGTAAGTCCACCGCCAAATTCATCAAAATGGTATAAATAGTTGATTCCCGTTTCCGTATCTTCAATGATCTTACATCCGGATTTATCTCCGGTCGGTTCGCTGAGCACAATTTGAAAGCGGTTTTTCTTTTGCTTTTTTGTTTTCATTTTATCCTTTTCTCCTCTTAAATCAAGGTGGCCGACTTCATTATAACCAATTCAGAATAAAAAATCAATTTATAAGCATCATTTTTTTGATAACCTTTCGGATTCCATCAAATTCCCAGCCCTTAGCTAAACCGGCGATCGATGATCCGGACACTTTTCTTCTCGGATCGCGGCAGCGATCCAATCGGGCCAGCCAGGGGAATAATACTTAAACCGACCCGGGATTTGAATTGGCGTTTCACTTCCGCCTCGATATCGTGCTTATCAACCCCGTTTAGAATTTCAAAGGCCAGAAAGACACAGTCTTTGCCCTCCTGATGATCGACCGTAGCCAGATATTCGCTGCTGACTCCCTCGACATTTTTTAACAATTCATCAATCTGTCCGGGATAAATATTGACTCCCTTGACCTTGACCATATCGTCGGTTCGGCCAACGATCCGGTCATGTCGGGGATGCACCGATCCACAGGCACAGGTGCCAGGGATAAAACGGGTGATGTCATGGGTGCGATAACGCAACAGTGGTGCTCCTTCTTTCCGGAAGGTGGTAATCACCAATTCTCCGTATTCCCCTTCCGGTACCGGCTTCAGGGTTTCCTGATCGAGGATTTCAAAGTAGAGATAGTCCGACCAGTAATGGAGCCCGTCATGTTGGCTGCAATCAATTGAAATACCGGGACCATAGATTTCAGTGAGGCCGTAAATATCAAACAGCTCAATCCCCAGCTCTTCGGCAATGCGCATCCGCATCTTGTCCCCCCAGCGTTCCGAACCGATGACGCCGCGTTTTAAATGAATTTTATCGCCGAGATTCTGGTTGGCCACCTCTTCGGCCAGCAGCAGGGCATAGGATGAGGTAGAGGCCAGCACCGTCGCTTTTAAATCGACCATCATCTGCAATTGTTTCTGGGTGTTTCCCGGCCCCATCGGAATCGCCATCGCGCCCATTTTTTCGGCCCCGGCCTGAAAACCGATTCCGGCCGTCCAGAGACCATAGCCCGGGGTAATCTGAATCCGATCCTGATCGGTCATCCCGGCGTATAAATAACAGCGGGCAAACATTTCTGCCCAGTCAGCGACATCCCCAGCGGTGTAGGGAATAATCACCGGCTGACCGGTAGTTCCCGATGATGAGTGAATCCGCACTACCTCGCTATCCGGCACCGCCTGCAAACCCATCGGATAGGCATTGCGCAGATCGCCCTTATCGGTAAAGGGCAAATTCTCAAAATCGGCCATCGTTTTGACATCGGCTGCGACAATCCCCGCCGCTTTAAAACGTTGCTGATAAAAAGGACTCTTTTCTTCTAGTCGCTTAACAAATTGCTGTAAATTTTTTAATGTTTCCAATCGCTTCTCCCTCTTTCTTGCAAATAAAAAAGACCCATCCAATATTGTATTGCTACAATAAAAGGATGAGTCAAAATAACCCACGGTACCACCTTTATTCGTAAGCCTGTTTCTGACCTACGCACTTAAATAGACAAATGCCATCACATCTGCCATCCCTTAACGTTGATGAAACGTTGTGAAATACTCAGGCGCTGCCCTTTCCTCACACCCTCAGGTGCCCATTATGTCAGTCCGCTTCTTGTCAGGCTTCCACCACCCCCAACTCGCTATTAATGCGCTGCTGACTTTACTCCACCATCACCGGTTTGTTTTTCTGAGTATAGCCTTTATTTTTATTTTTGTCAAGAAAACATTGCAGCTCTGACGATTAATAACGGGTACACCAGTACCGACAATTGTTATCTCTCATTTAATCACGCCGTTTTCCAGGCAGACGGCCAGATTCATTTTCTTTTCTCCTGCCGTTTCAAAATGGATGCTGGCAATGGCACCGTTTCGCGTCAGGATCGTGCCTGGCCCAAAACGCTGATGGTTGACCACCGTACCCGCTTGATAGCTGCTAAGATCAATTGTAACTTGGCTGGCTTGGCTGCTAAGATAATCCCGGAATTTCCCGGTTGACTGACCAAAACCTTGGCGTGCACGCGGCTTCGCGGTTGTTTTTTCAGTTCCGAATATTCGGGCTTTTTTGCGCGGCAGGCCGTCAATTAAATAGCCAATAAAGGGCGATGGTTTGATGTCCTTTTCACGGTGCTTAACGCAGATAAAGATCAGTTCCGCTTTGGCGCGGGTAGCTCCGACATAAAAGAGCCGAACTTCTTCGGCATAGGCCTTGGCATCTTCCGGGGTATTAGGAACATTGGGGATCTGCCCTTCGGTGGCGTCAATGATAAAGACCTTTTCAAACTCCAGACCCTTACTGGAATGGAGGGTCGACAGGGTTACCAGAGGTATCTTCGCTTTTTTTCGCTGCGGTTCTTGAAGCTTTTCTTCGAGACTTTTTAGCTTATCAAAAAACTCTGAAAAATTTGATACCCGACCACCGAGAATCTGCAGTACCGTCAGCTTCTGCTCAATACTTTCTTCGGACTGACCGGAACTGATCCGAAAATTAAGATAAGACCGGTAGCCGAGCTGATCTAGAATCATCGGGATACCTTTTAGCGGCGGCGCAGTTTGCAGCTTTTTAAAGCCGGCCTTAAGCTCTTTGAGCCGCTTAACCTGCCAGGCTCGGTCACCACTACACCGGATTAGCGCATCAAAGACATTTTCTCCGATTTTCATCAGATTACCCAGCTGATTAATGGTTTCCCGGGATATCGCCGCATCGATCTTATAGTAAACCTGGGTAAATAAACTTAAATCCCCGGGATTACCGGCAAACTCATAAAAGAGACCGATATCCTTGATTAAAAAATGGCTAAAAAATTGCGGACTATGCTCTTTAATATGATAAGCAATCCCCGCGCCATCGAGCAGATCAACTAGCGGAATCGCTGACTCGTTGTTGCGGTAGAGCACCGCAATTTCCTTGCCTTCGCGACGAATCGCTTCGATGATTAACTGATACTGGGCTTCGCTTGATTTCACCCATTCGCGGGCAATCGGTATCTCGGTAAACCTACTACCATCAGGAACTGACATTTCTTTTTGGTAGCGTTGCTGATTGAGCTTGATAAAGGCATTGGCTTTCTCAACAATTTCCCGGGTGCTGCGGTAATTGGTTTCCATTAACAGCACCTCGCCCTGGGGCCAGGTCTCTTTAAAGGCGAGTAACGATTCGGGAAAGGCACCCCGAAAACCGTAGATGCTCTGATCCTCATCCCCGACCATAAACAGGTTGCCGGTTTCGCCGGTTAACAGTTCAATAATTTTAAACTGGATCTTTGAGCTGTCCTGGGCTTCATCCAAATGAATATAGCGGTATTTATCTTGAAAAAAAGCCAGCATTTCCGGATATTTTTTGAGCAGTCCCCAGGCGTATTTTAAGATATCATCAAAATCCATCAGCTGCTCGCTTAGTTTATGACTTTCATAAGCCTCATAGATTTGCAAAAAATCGACCTCCATTGCTGGCAGCAGTTTGATTTCATCGGTAGTCAGCATCATATTTTTGCAAAATCCAATCCGTTGGCAAATTTCACTGAGTTCAATTTCCCCGGGATGCTCTTTAAACACGTGCCGGTACAGCTCCCGGATCACCGGGCTGGTGTTAGCTAGCACCGTATGAGCCCGACGGCGATAGCTCCGTTCATAGTGGCGGATCACCGCCAGGGCAAAGCTGTGGATGGTGCTAAAATGCAGGGTTTCAGCCTGAGCTTCGCCAAATAGTTTGGTGTATCGGGCTTTCAGATCGCGGGCACCCATCCGACTAAAGGTCAGCGTCAGGATTTGCCCCGGATCAATTTGTTGACATTTTAGCAGATAGGCAATCCGGCAGATAATTACGGTGGTTTTCCCGCTTCCTGGCACCGCCAGCAGCAGCGTCTGACCGTGGCTGCGAATCACCGCTTTTTCCTGTTGCGGATTGAGTTTTATGTGATAGGATTGTTTAAACGCTTCAAAGTTTTTCATGGCTTTATTATAGCCGAAATCGGCTTTTTTATTTAATAGGAAATTACGCAAAACAAGAAAAAATAAAATAAACGCCCAAAAGGAAAAAAGGGTATAACAAACAAGCCTTCAAACGAATGAAAAAAGATCAGAAGATGAAGAGATCCTCATCATCGAAGAAAGC
>JAHIQT010000130.1 GCA_018903255.1 Bacillota bacterium
ATGGTCAAATTTTTCGGCAATCTTATCTAAAACCTTGATACTGGCTCCGACAATTTCAGGGCCAATTCCATCTCCGGGAATTACGGCTATTTTATAATTCATTAGTTCTCCTCGTTGTGTTTAATTATTTTGTTGATGGGATGACGTTGGCGGGCGATTGATAATCGCCCCTTGAACCGCTAATCAGGGATGATTCCTGATATTTGTAAGCGTCGTTTTTTTAGTTCGTAGGGGCGGGTAGTACCCGCCCACAGACGGTTGTTTTTAGAATCACCTTTGCTAGTGATCAAGGCGCATCCCGACGAACCGCTACTAATCGTTGTTTGTTTATTTTTCCCGTTCCTCATCACTTAACAGCTTGTATTCGATCGAATCGATCAGGGCAATTAGACTGGCTTCGATGATATCGGTGGAAACCCCGACGTTGGTCCAGATGTCCAAGCCGTCGGAGCTTTCAATCAGCACCCGAACCTTGGAAGCGGTGGCGGACTTGGAATCGATGACGCGAACCTTAAAGTCGGTCAGGCGGACTTCGCTGATCTTGGGATAAAAGACTTCCAGTGCTTTTCTGAGCGCCTTATCGAGGGCATTGACCGGGCCATCGCCTTCAGCGGCATTGATTTCTGATTGGCCACCGACATTGATTTTAACTACGGCCGAGGAACTAAGGGCATCCCTGGTATGGGGTTGTTCGCCAATGGTTTTAAAATCTTCTAGCGTAAAGAAGGGCTTGTGCAAGCCTAACTCCTTACGAATCAGCAGTTTGACACTGCTTTCGGCACCTTCAAACTGATAACCCTGGTATTCCAACTCTTTAATCCGATCCATCACCCGGGTGGTTTCTTCGGATTTCTTGGTCAGGCTTGGGTCGACCTCATTCATCAGCTGAATAATGGTACTGCGGCCGGAAACCTCGGACATTAAAATCCGTCGTTCATTTCCGACTGCCTCAGGTGAAACGTGCTCAAAGGAGGCCGGGTTTTTCATCACGGCATCGATGTGCATGCCCCCCTTATGGGCAAAGGCTGATTTTCCGACAAAGGGTTCCCGCCCAGTGAGGGCATAGTTGGAAATCTCGGCAATTCGAATTGCTGAGGATGTCAACTTGGCAAGCTCCGTATCAGCCAGACAGCGGAAGCCCATTTTTAACTGCAGATTGGGAATAATGGTCGCCAGATTGGCATTTCCACAGCGTTCGCCATAACCCAAGAAGGTGCCCTGAACCTGACGAGCCCCAGCGTGAACGGCCATCAGTGAATTGGCCACGGCCAGACCGCTGTCATTATGACAATGAATCCCCAAGGGAATTCGCAATTTCTTTTTCACATCGGTGACGATTTCATCAATCTCATGGGTCAAAGTGCCGCCGTTGGTATCGCAGAGAGCCAGACAATCAGCTCCCCCTTGCTGGGCTGCTAGCAGCGCCTCAATGGCGTAGGCCGGGTCATTCTTATAACCATCAAAGAAGTGCTCGGCATCAAAGGTCACATCTTTGCCCTGGGCTTTAAGATAAGCCATCGTTTCTTCGATCATTTTCAGATTTTCAGCCAGGGTTGTTTTGATAATATCGGTGATGTGGAAGGTCCAACTTTTGCCAAAGATGGCGACTCCCGGGGTTTCTGTTTCCAAAATTGCTTTTAAATTGGCATCATCCTCAACGGCAATCCCACCCCGCCGGGTGCTGCCAAAGGCGACCAGCTTGGCATGTTTTAACTGAATGCCCTTAATCCGATTAAAAAACTCAATATCTTTGGGATTGGAGCCGGGGTTACCGGCTTCAATATAATCAATCCCGATTTTATCGAGGGTTTCGACCACCCGGATTTTGTCTTCAACTGAGAAGGAAATTCCCTCGGCCTGGGCGCCATCTCTCAGGGTTGAATCAAAGACTAATATTTTTTCTGACATTTTTCTTCCCCCTTATCACGAATTTTTATTGACTTGTTCCTGGATTTCTATGCTTTGACCATCCTTTATATAAAGCATCTGGTTCACAGCGTCCACGTAGGCTTTCAAACTGGCATCGATGATATCGGTGCTCAGTCCTCGGCCATGGTAGACATTGGTGCCGTCAGATATTTTTACCTGGGCTTCACCCTGGGCGTCCGTTCCGTCAGTAACCGCGGTAACCCCGTAATCGATCAGGGTCAGCTGGCAGTCGACCAATGCGCTAATCGCTTTAAAGCCGGCACTGATTGGTCCGTCAGCCAGCGATACGCCTTCAATCAGATCGCCATTTTTCTTAAGTCTGATGGTTGCAGCGGTGGAAATGGTATTCCCGGTACTGATCACAAAACGATCCAGGGTGTAGACCTCTGGAATCGCCAATTGTTTTTGTTCGACCAGCGCCAGAATATCTTTATCGGAAATGATTTTTTTCTTATCAGCCAAAAGCTTGAACTGATTAAATAAATCCAGTACCTCATCCTCGCTTAAGCTATAACCCAGCGATATCAGTTTATCGACAAAGGCATGCTTGCCAGAGTGTTTTCCCAGCACCATCTTGGTTTCTTTTAAACCGATCGATTCCGGAGTCATAATTTCGTAGGTTTCGCGGTTGGCCATCATCCCGTGCTGGTGGATGCCCGATTCATGGGCGAAGGCATTTTCGCCAACAATGGCCTTATTGGGCTGTACCCGAACTCCAGTTAACTTGGATAATAAGCGGCTGGACCGATAAATTTGGGTGGTGTCAATATTAGTTTCCACCTGGTAAACATCGTATCGAGTTTTAAGTGCCATGACAATTTCTTCCAGCGCTGCATTTCCCGCTCGTTCACCGATCCCGTTAACGGTACATTCAACCTGACCGGCACCAGCCTGGATTGCAGCCAGTGAATTGGCCACACCCAAACCCAAATCATCGTGAACATGAACCGAAATGGTGGCCTTGTCAATATTGGGGACATTGTTGCGGATACCCTCAATAAACTTAAAATATTCGCCGGGAGTGGTATAACCGACCGTATCCGGAACGTTAACAATGGTAACCCCTTGATTAATAACCCCTTCCAACACCCGGTATAAAAATTCTGGCCGAGTCCGAGAGGCGTCTTCCGCTGAAAATTCGACCTCGCCACAAAGATTCCTGGCAAATTTTCCCATTGCAATGGCTTTTTCCAGCACCGCTTCTGGTGACATCCGCAGCTTGTACTCCATGTGAATATCCGAGGTTGCTAAAAAGTAATGAATGCGCGGGTTAACCGCGCCTTTTAAGGCTTCATAGGCGGTACTGATGTCCTTTTCGGTACTGCGGGCAAGGCTGGCGACGGTGGCATTTTTGATCTCATTGGCAACCAGTTGAACCGACTCAAAATCACCAGGAGATGCAATGGCAAATCCGGCTTCAATGACGTCAATTCTCAGGCGTTCGAGTTGTTTGGCCATCTCTAATTTTTCTTTCAGGTTCATACTACAACCCGGTGACTGTTCCCCATCTCGTAAGGTGGTATCAAATATTTTTACTATTCTGCTCATTGCATCTCCTCCTAATTATTTTGTTTTTTTTGTTTTAAAAAAAGGCAGAAGGTCTTCTGCCTTTTTTAGTGACCTACAGATAACCCAGTACCGACAATTGGTCGGTACGGTAGTTCATCAATCTCTAAATTATTTTTTAATCCAGGCCATCATGGTTCGTAATTCAGCGCCAACTTTTTCAACCTGAGTTTCAGTTTCAATCCGTCTGACCGCATTGAAGTATGGTCGGTTCGCCTGGTTTTCAAGGATCCAATTACGGGCAAAGGTACCATCTTGAATATCTTTAAGAACACCCTTCATCGCTTTTTTGGTGTCTTCAGTGATGATTTTGCTGCCCGTGATGTAGTCGCCATATTCAGCAGTGTCACTGATTGAATAACGCATGTAGCCCAGTCCACCCTGAACGACTAAATCGATGATCAGTTTCATTTCATGGACACATTCAAAGTATGCACTTTCTGGTTGGTATCCTGCTTCAACCAGGGTATCAAAACCAGCTTTCATTAGCGCTGTTACCCCACCGCAAAGAACCGCTTGTTCACCAAAAAGGTCAGTCTCGGTTTCTTCTTTGAAGGTCGTTTCAAGGATACCGGCACGGCCGCCGCCGATTCCGGAAGCATAGGCTAGACCCAGATCATGGGTATTGCCTGATGGATCCTGGTATACAGCAATCAGACAAGGAACCCCTCGGCCTTCCTGATATTGGCTTCTGACGGTGTGTCCTGGTCCCTTTGGTGCGATCATAAAGACATTGACATCAGCTGGGGGAATGATCTGACCGTAGTGAATGTTAAAACCATGAGCAAAAACAAGGCTGTTACCGGCTTCAAGGTTTGGTAAAATGCTTTCTTTGTAGATCGCTGCCTGTTTTTCATCGGGAAGCAGAATCATCACGATATCGGCTGCTTTTGTGGCGTCAGCTGCGGTCATAACTTTGAGTCCCGCTGCTTCTGCGATTGGCCATGATTTGCTGCCTTCATAAAGACCAACAATAACATTGACACCTGATTCTTTCAGATTTAGAGCATGGGCATGCCCCTGACTACCATATCCAATAATTGCAACTGTTTTTCCATCGAGTAACCCCAGATTACAATCTGCGTCATAAAATAATTTTGCCATTTTTTAATTTCCTCCTTGAAATGTTTTAATAATTTAATTTTCTAATTATATAAATTCACTTGATGTGACCATTATATACGCTCTTTACCTTATATATACCTAAAAAAATCCGCCTCTGTATAAAAACAGAGGCGGATATCAGTATCCACGGTACCACTCTAAAATTTGAAATAATCTCACGATTATTTCCTCTTCTGGTCTGAACGCGAGGCGAACCTAACCATAGTCATTTAACGTTGACATCCCGGATGGGATCACGGCCTTCCCTACTAATTGGGTAAATTTTCAGGTTGGCAGCTCGCAAGTGAGTATTACATACCATCGTATTATTGGAATCACACCATCCTCCAACTCTCTTAAATACAATCTTTGGTATCTTTCTCTTGGTCATAGCAGTTGTTTTATTTGATTGTTCTTAATTATTATTAATCGTTATTTTGTTGCTTACTTTAGTATTTGAGTCATTATATCTATTTATTTCACCTTTGTCAATCACAAAATAGCAAAGAAATGATGATATCGGTTTCTAGTTTGAACCCTTATAAAAACAGCCCTTAAACCTCGATAATGTCGTATTCCTTATTGCCCAAACCGAGCCTTACGGCGTGATCAAGGCAGACCTTCCAGTTTGTATCGGGGTGAACCAGGGTGAACACATCGAGCTTTGACAAATCCTGAACTTCATTTTCGATGATCCGTTCTTCGGCACAGCTGCCCCGCAGAATCCGGGCATTGTTGCAGGCATCCGCGCAGGCCATATCCAGCGCCACCGGATCCATCGAAGCAAAAATTCCGACATCCTGAATAATCGGCAGATCGTTTTCGACGTGACAGTCACAGTTGGGTGACACATCGATCACAAAGCTGATATGGAAATGGGGACGGCCGTCGACCACAGCCTTGGTGTACTCGGCGATTTTTTTATTGAGGATATCATTGCTTTCATCATATTTAGGGGAGATGGCATCAAAGGGACAGACCCCAATACAGCGACCACAGCCCACGCAGATATCGGGGTTGATGCTGGCCTTGCCATCCTCTTGCCGATATGCAATCGCCGTAACAGCACAAATCTTACCACACATTTCACAACTGCGGCACTTCTTTTCTTTAACAAAGGGTTTGCTATTGGAATGCATTTCCATTTTCCCGCGCCGCGAACCGCAGCCCATCCCGATGTTTTTCAGGACACCGCCAAAGCCGGTATTTTCGTGCCCTTTGAAATGGGTCATCGAAATAAAAACATCGGCATCCATAACAGCCCGGCCAATTTTTGCTGAAGTGATACATTCACCGCCGGTAAGTGGCACTTCAATGTCATCAGTTCCTTTTAGGCCATCGCCAATAATCACATGACAACCGGTGACAAAGGGGTTGTAACCATTTTCGTAGGCTGCATCGAGGTGCTCCAGGGCATCTTTTCGTCGGCCCACATAAAGGGTATTGCAATCGGTGAGAAAGGGTTTCCCGCCTTTTTCCTTAACCATATCGACAATCACTTTGGAGTAATTTGGTCTAAGATAGGCCAGATTTCCCGGTTCGCCGAGATGAATCTTAATGGCCGCAAATTTGTTTTCAAAATCGATGTCGGTCATGCCTGCGGCGGTGACCAGTTTTTCCAGCTTTTTTAAAATATTATTGGAACCGGTTGTTCGTAGGGTTGTAAAATAGACCTTTGATTTGTTACTCATCTTCGTTTCTCCTTTTTTTAAAAAAATCTATTAGTAATTCTTCGCATGCTTGTTCGCAAATTCCAGCGTAAATTTCCATCTGTTTGGGGAGCATTGGGTGTTGCCCCAGTCGGGCTGTCGATTCGACGCCGCCGAACTTCTTTTCGGTGGCACCGTAAACCAGCACCGGAATCCGCGCCTGGATTATCGCTCCCATACACATGACACAGGGTTCGGCGGTGACATACAATTGACAATCATTCAGCCGCCAGCGCCCTAGTTTTTTTGCGGCCGCTCGGATTACCAGGATTTCGGCATGGGCCGTGGGGTCTGCCAGGCTTTCTTTCTGATTATGGGCCCGGGCAATGATGTTACCATCACAAACGATGATGGCACCAATTGGTACTTCTCCCTTTGATTCGCCCAACCTGGCCATTTCGATGGCCAAAGCCATCATCTCCTGGCGGTTGTTATTTCTTTTGATAAGGTCATACCTCCTGTTGCTCCGTAATGGTGGTTGCTTGTAACCACTATCAATTGTTAAACAGCGATCTTTGCGGGCGGTTGATAACCGCCCGGACTAACTGTCGTAGGCATTGGTGTTTAACTTGTACAAAAACGTCACCCATGATCCTCTAGGGGCGGCTAGTAGCCGCCCGCAAGCGTTAATCTTATGATAATCGTGATCATAAATGATAATTCGCAAAATCAGAAGCTAAAGACTGGTCTAAAGATCAATTCCCAGCCCCATTGTCGATAACCAGTTCGGGGATTATTGGGCGACTGCTTTTGTCCCGGTTGAGGATTTGGCAGCGGTTGTGGTGCGGTTCCTGATCTCACGTTGGGGGTATTGATGGCCGCCATAAAACGGTCATGACCGGCATTCTCCAGATAAGAGATAAAGGCTTCATCACAGGCTGAATACTCATTGATGATCGCGGCGTCTTGTAAACTCGGGTAGTCGCTACTGGTGGCCAGTTAGTTATTGCAGGCAATCGTGTAACTCCGCGTGGGATCCAGATCGACGCCAGCAACCTGAGCTAAAAAGACCCGTTCACCTATCGGTTTGGCTAAATCATAGTCGGCGGTGATGCCGCTCCATTGCAGATAGCTACCACTATTACTGGGCCAGGAGTTGTCATTTTTGTCGTTAGCAATTTGATTGTTAACGCCGATTTCAATACTGGTTTCCAGCATTTTTTTAAGATCTGCGCCAGAAACCGACTTGGTCACCAGATAATTACCAAAGGGCAGCACGTCAATAACCTGACCCTTGTTAATCTCCCCGGCGGGAATCTGCGCCCGGATGCCCCCGGCATTTTCAGCCGCAATATCAGCCCCGGTAACAAAGCGATAACTGTCAGACAAGGCTCTGCCCAGATTCAGTTCACCAAGCCGAATATCCTGCCAGATATTATCGGTGCTGCCGCCCAGTTTTACTGGGGTGTTACCGACCACCTGTTTTTTAATCGGGTCTTGCCGGGCTTCGATTTCGGCAATCAGTGCAGCTACTGTCGGATCGGCCGGAATGACCTCATCGGTCGCCTGAGCCACACTTGTCAGGCTGGCGTTTTTATCGAAAATGGTATAGCTGGCCTCTTCAGGATCAGGCTGTTCAGCTGCCTTATTTAGGGTGATTTCAACCTCACCGACCGCACTAAAATAAGCGCCGGTTTGAACAATCAGGGTGCCATTGACTTCCCGGTTTTCGACATCATGGGTGTGGCCATCGACGATCACATCAATTCCCGGTGCCCCCTCAGCAATCGCATCACTGCGCATTAAGATCCCGTTATCGGAATCCCCGATGTGGGTCAGGGCGACAATTATATCACAACCTTGGGCATTAAGTGTCGCTACCGACTGCCTGGCACTGGCAATCACCGATTCATGCGTACCAAAGCTCAGGCCGGCTACATTGGCCGGGGCCGTATCGGAATAAATATCCGGGCTAATCAGTCCAAAGACACCAATTTTAATCACTTGACCAGCGACCGCTATTTCTTTGATTAAATAGTCATCGCTAAAGAAGGGCTTCCCAGAGTCGCCGTAAGTCACGTTATTACCGAGAATTTTGGTATTAGCCATGCTAGCCAGTTCCAGCAGCCGGGCGCTGCCATAGTTAAAATCGTGATTCCCCGGCGCCATCGCATCATAGCCCACTGCCGCCATCAACTGCGCAATCGAGCCACCGCTTTCAATGGTAGCAAAGGACTGTCCATGAAAAATATCGCCAGCATCGACAACAAGATCGGGACTTTTCTGATTGATGATGGTTTTTAGTTTGGCAAAGCCAAGGGTATTGTTTTGGCTACTATAGCTGTAACGGGAATGAATATCATTGGTGTGGATGATCCTCAGGGTGATGGTCTGATCATCATTGACGGTTGCTGCCAAGGCTGTTGTTACCCAACACCCAGATACCATCACTAACAGCAACACCAATGCCAGGACCTTATTAATTTTTTTCATCACAACTCCTTTTTTAAGCTTGTTGGGATTTTTGTCTTAATTATATATTCTTTTACCGGGATGTCAAAGTAATAAATTCAATTTACAACAGTAATAATTTTAAAAAAAACTGCTTCAGGACTTACCCGAAGCAGTTAGATATTTGTTTGATTAGATCTTTGTTTTGATTTGATCTTTGTTTTGATTTGATCTTTTTACTTATCAGTTTAAGAACGTGGTTTATTGCAGCGCCGGCTTGCCGGCATATCGGAGTAGCGCCTTACAGACAGCGGTGGTCAGAATCCCCGCGACAATCGCTTCTGGAATACCATTAATGGCAATCACGGAAAGAATCACCCCGTACAGGGTCGAAACAGCCACATCTTTAACTTCAGCATAGCTTTGTCCAAAAAACAGATAGATAAAATTCATGACCAACAGGGTGTTGGTCAATGATCCCGCAACGCCAGCAAAGCCCAGCGCCAAGACGTCATTATTTTTTACTTTTTTGATTCCCCGATAGACATAATGGGGTACCACACCAACTAGAATTCTAGGAACAAAACAGATCACCAGACTCCAAAAATTACCGGAATAGGTTCCCAGCGAATAAAACGGGGTGAAAACAAAGGATGTCACGGTGGGATTAAAGGTATTGTTGATTAAACTGGTCAGCCCAAAAACAAATCCCAAAAAGGCACCATAAAATGGTCCTAAGATAATGCTGCCAATAATGACGGGGATGTGAATAATCGTGGCTCGGGTGAATCCCAATGGGATATAGCCGAGAAAGGGTGTAACTGCCAATAAGACGATAATCGCCACAAAAAAGGATAGTTTGACCAAATCGTTGGTCTTTGGATTTTTCATTTTTACCTCCCGCTATCGTTCCAGTCATGCCGGATACAATGCATCTTTATTTTAACGTCTTTTTTACTTAAATTCAATAAAAATTTATTTTTTATGCTGCGTTTATAAAAAGATAAACTGAGTACCGACAATTGTTACATCATGTTGTTCGCATCGGGGCGAACATGGCGATAGCCTGTCCCAACCCGCAGCGAACAACAGATTAACAATTAATCGGTACGGTAGCAACCAACTATCTAAATACAATAAAAACTTATATTTACTCCTGGCCACCAGATTTGGTATAATGATTATGAAAATAAATGAAAACAGTTGGAAAAGGATAGCCGATGAAAAATCTACTTAAAAATAAAACCGTTGTTCTGGGGATTACCGGAAGCATCGCCGCTTATAAAATGGCCAATGTAGCCAGTAGTCTAACTAAAATGGGTTGTGATGTTCAGGTTATTATGACCAAAAACGCCCAGGAATTTATCGCCCCCCTGGTCTTTGAGAGTTTAACTGGCAACAAGTGTATTGTTGACACCTTTGACCGCAATATTTCTTACGATGTGGCCCATATCAGCCTGGCCAAACGAGCCGACCTTTTTTTTGTGGCACCGGCTTCAGCCAACGTGATCGGGAAAATCAATGCCGGGATTGCCGATGATATGCTCACCACCACGATTATGGCCTGTCACTGTCCCAAACTGATTGCCCCGGCCATGAATACCGCCATGTACGAAAACCCGATTGTCCAAAATAATTTAAAAAGCTTGAAAAAGCTGGGTTATAAGGTCATCGATCCGGCGGTCGGCGTGTTGGCCTGCAAGGACATCGGCGCCGGAAAACTTCCAGATGAAGAACTGCTAATCAATCATATCCTTCGGGAAATTGCCTTTTTTCATGATCTCAAGGGAAAAAAGATCTTGATTACTGCCGGCCCCACCTGTGAGGCAATCGATCCAGTACGCTACATTACCAATCATTCCAGCGGCAAAATGGGTTATGCGCTAGCTCAAGCCGCAATGCTTCGGGGTGCTGATGTCACCCTGATCAGCGGCAAAACGGCGCTCACCCCACCGGCCTTTGTCAATTTTGTTCCGGTTGTGACTGCCAGTGAGATGTGCTCTCAGGTGATGGATCATTTTGAACCAACCGACATTGTCATTAAGGCCGCCGCCGTTGCCGATTTCAAGCCAGCAACGGTGGCTACCGAAAAAATTAAAAAACGCGATGGACGGCCTGTGATTAACCTGACACCGACGATTGATATTTTAAAAACAATTGGCGAAAAGAAGCGTTCTGATCAATTTGTTTGCGGCTTTTCGATGGAAACTGAAAATATGATCGACAATACCCGGGAAAAGCTTTATATTAAGAATGCAAATATGATGGTGGCCAATAATTTAAAGGAGAAAGGTGCCGGTTTTAACACCCCTACCAATCGGGTGACCATTATTACCCTTGAAAAAACCGAAGCGCTTCCCCTATTATCCAAGGATGCGGTGGCACACCGGGTTCTTGATGCGATCCTGGATGAACTATAATGACCGTTACCCAACTCAGTCATGTGGCCATGGAAATGGGGGTGATCCTCCTTTCCAACGGCGCTGAAACCTACCGGGTGGAAGAATCGATGCACCGAATCTGTATTGCCCTTGGTGCCAAAGAGGCAGAAATTTTCGTTGTTCCAACCACCATCATCATCTCAGTCACCTTAGAAGGCGAGGTCCCGCTAACTCGAACCCGGCGGATTCACACGCGTCAAATCGATTTGACCAAGGTATCTGAAATTAATCATCTATCCCGGCATATCTGTTATGAACCGACTAACTATAAAGACCTGCTGTCAGAAATTAGCCGCATCGATACCATCCCCTCTTATCCTTACTATCTGCATGTATTGGCTTTCGCCTTTATTTCCCAGATGTTCACGCTTTTTTTTGGGGGCAGTTTTATCGACAGCTGTGTCGGATTTATCATTGGGGTGGGTATAAAACTACAAATGGATACCATGCGTCGATTTCAGGTTAATGTATTTTTCACTCATATTGTCGGCGGTCTGATTGCCTCGACCGTTTCTGTAATTGCCTTGAGACTGGGGCTGACCACCAATATGGATACCATTATTATCGGCTCCATTATGACCCTGGTGCCCGGCCTGGCGATCACCAATTCAATCCGCGACATCATCGCCGGGGACTATCTTTCCGGCTTGGCCAAGGGCGTTGAGGCACTGCTAATTGGTGCTGCCATTGCTGCTGGGGTAGCGGTGCCCTTAAGTCTATTGCGACCATTCTGGGGAGGTTGAAGCGATGAATTATATTACCCCCTGTATCTATGCCTTTGGTGCCTCGCTGGCCTTTGCGATTGTCTTTAACATTCCCCGCAACAAGCTGCTCCTTGCTGCCCTCGGCGGAATGCTGGGACAGCTGATTTACGTGATTTTTCAACTGCTGATTAGCAATGATGTCCTCCCGTATCTGATGGCCACCATCGCAATCTCCCTTTATGCCGAGGTGTTAGCACGCTTAACCAAGTCACCGACCACCATTTATCTGGCGGTAGCCCTGATTCCGCTGGTTCCGGGTGGCGGCATCTACTATACGATGCTTTATTTTATCAACGGGGAGATTGATCTTGGTATCTCCACCGGTATTCATACCCTGCTGATTTCTGGAGCACTGGCAGTGGGCATTATCATGGTCTCCTCGACCGTTAATCTGGTCCGTAAGGTGATGCTAAAAGGTCGATCAAAGATAGGAAAGAAATTAAAATATGGAAAAAAAACTTAAACTGTTTTTTATTTTTATTTTGCTGGCTGGTTTGATTGTCACGAGTTGGGGTTGTTCCCCCAAAAATAACGAGGATAATTCCGAAATGGCTGCTTATCAAACACTGGCATCAGCCCCGCTGACACCGGTTGCCCCACTCTCCCGGCAAACCCTGGATTGTCAGGCCTTTATCGACAACCAGCTGACCTCTGCCTATGGTGGTATTTATACCAATTATCAGAACACTGCCCAAACCGGAGAGCTATCCACCGGACATGAAATACTTTCTGAATCGATGGGGCTGTTATTGGAGTATGCCCGCTTGACCGGGGATCAACACCTTTTTGATCAAACTGCTGACTATATTCATGATTATCTGCTCATTGATAATATTTTATTGTGGCGAATCCTAGAAAAAAGCGACCCGATTACCGATGTTTCGGCCACCATAGACGATCTGCGGATCTACCAGACCCTGACTCTGGCAAAACAACAGTGGCCGCTAAATGATTCTGGCAACGAAATCTTTGATATTCTAGAAAACCAATTGCCGACCAAGGGGTTTCACAATTCTTACCTGGTCAATTACTACAGCTCTGCCCGTCCCACCGAGGATAAAACCGTCGAGATAGCCTATATTAACCTAGCGGCTATTAAAAGCCTGGCGGCGGCCAAAACTGAACTCAGCGCGGCAGTCGAAACAAATAGACAGCTCCTGCTGGGCAGCTTTATTAGCGAAACATTGCCCCTCTACCATAAAAGTTATGATCCCCAAAAGGGTAGCTATAGTAACGCTGACGGAAAGATCAACATCCTCGATAGCTTAATGGTCATGCAGAATCTCGCTGAAGCGGGAATTTATTCGCCACGATCGATCGCTTGGCTGGAAGAGCAAACCCTCAGCGGCACCCTTTATTCCTATTATGATCCCGATACCGGAATTGCTCTGGATAATCAGGAATCTTCAGCCGCCTACGGTATTGCGGCTCAGATTGGTGCGGCGCTGGGAAACGAATTTTTAACCAGTAACGCCCTGACCCAGCTTAAAAAACACCAGGTCACAGATCAACACGATCCTTTCTATGGCGGTTTCGGCTACAACAATAACGCCTATTCCTACGATAATCTGCAGGCGCTGCTTGGTCTGGTTTATAACCAGTGATCATTGGTTTTATCTGACTAAACAGCAAGAAAGTGAGTACCGATGCGAAAAATCAAAGTCATGCTTCTTTTTGGAACCCGGCCGGAGGCCATCAAAATGGCACCTCTGGTGATTGCGTTAAAAAAAGATCCCCGTTTCCAGACGATAGTAACCCTGACCGCCCAACACCGGGAAATGCTGGATCAGGTGCTGGAGCTTTTTTCCATCACTGCCGATTATGATTTAAACCTGATGCAGCCCGGTCAAACCCTCTCCTACCTGACCGCCAGTATTCTCAACGCGCTAAAACCAATCCTTACCGCCGAAAGCCCCGATATGATACTGGTTCATGGCGACACTACTACCGCTTTTTCGGCAGCCCTATCGGCTTTTTATGAACAGATTCCGATTGGTCATGTCGAAGCTGGCCTGCGCACCAAAAATAAATACTCGCCCTACCCGGAGGAAATGAACCGGACTCTGATCGGTCAACTGGGTGACCTGCATTTTTCACCCACCCTCGGTAACCGCGATAATCTGATCCGCGAAGACATCCCTAAAAGCCGAATTGTCATCACCGGCAATACCGTCATTGATGCCTTACTGATGACCGTAACCGATGACTATCATTTTGAAAACCCGATCCTCAATGCGATTGACTTTATCAACAAGCGGGTGATTTTGTTAACCTGCCATCGCCGCGAAAACATCGGCAAACCGATGGACCATATCTTTTTTGCTATGCGTGAACTAGTTTTGGCTAATCCCGATATTGAGGTGATTTTCCCGATGCATCCCAATCCGCAAATAGCCGAAATAGCCATGCCGCTTCTTTTTGATCTTGATCGGGTTCACATTCTTGCTCCCCTGGATTATGGCGAAATGTCCAACCTGATCGGCCGTGCCTATCTGGTTCTTACCGATTCCGGTGGTCTCCAGGAGGAAGCCCCGGCACTGGGTAAACCGGTGGTGGTGCTGCGCCAGGAAACTGAACGACCCGAAGCCGTCGATGCCGGCACCGTCATCATGGGCGGTGTTGATAGTGACAACATCATTAACATCACCCAGCAGCTATTGGACGACCCTAAAGCCTACCAGGCCATGGCGCATGCCATTAACCCCTACGGTGACGGCCAAGCATCTGCGCGGATCTGCGCGGCTATCGCTGATTATTTTAAACCCTAAACCGTGAAAAAACCGGGCAAGTTGTGACTTAACAACAGCTACCCGGTTTTTTTAATGTGTTAATTTCAGATTTTAACCAACATCGTATTCCATTTCTTTTCGCGCTCTTTCAATAAATTCCATCGGCGAAACCATTTCTCCTTTTTTACATTCATCACAATGGAAAACGCCAATTTTTAAATCTATTTCGACCTCATATGGCGCCGTGATGGTATAAAACTCTTCGGTTTTCATATGATCCCTGATCCGGTTTTCAACAATTTTTGTTCCGACCGTATCAGTGATCAAAAACAGGCCAAAGGTGATATCGTCTTTTTCAATCAGATAAAGGGTATCCTCCACCCTCAGGCTGCGATGCATCACCTCGGTCATCTGGCGGATAAATAGCGGCAGTCGCTCTTCTCCCAGAATGCGTTTGATTTCTTTATAATGCCGAAACTTGATCATCATCAGTGACAACTCAATTTGCCCCCGTCTTGACATGCCGATGAAAATTTTGGCATCGCTGATCAGGGTTCTAAAATTCCGCAGCCCGGTATCGGGATCGACTGTCGATAAACTGACATTTTCATCTTCTAGCTCTTTGACCCGATCCTGCAGCGCTCGATTTCTTCCAGTCATCAAGCTGACCACGTAGGTGTATAGCGGCAGCAGCACAATCCAGAAATAGGAGGAAGCCGTCAGCGGTTCACCATTCACTAGAACCAGAAAAATGGTATAGGAGATATAGAAAAAAATTACGATGCCATTGGTAACCAGACCCAGGGTTATGTTACTGAAGTAAGTGATCAAGATAACCAGAAAGCTGACATTGAGCATTACTAAATTCTGAACATAATGGGCCGAATCCTGGGCTGTAAAGGTTATCGTAACGAAGGTTAATACCAGAAAGAAAACAATTCCCAGATCGGATAAAACCTGATCTCTGTTTTTCATTTTCGCCAGCCTCCCTTCTTGAGTTCAATGCCATGCTTGCGAACAACCATAATCAGCCCCACCGCCAGCAGAATCAGCACCATGATACTGACAACCAGAAAAATCTGCGCGTCCTGACTTACGGCAATTTGCTGAACCACTGCAATGGTAGGATTTTTGGGGGCCTTAAAGCGATAGGTCAGGACATTGCCATTGGTGTCAGTCAGAACTGCATCGCCTGACAGCCTGCCCAGGTTTTTCATTTCTCCGAGGTTATTGCCAATCGCCACTAGTCCCTTCTGGTTGGGTGCCACCACCATCAGGCTGGCTCGACCGGCTTTATTATATAATGAACTGAGCAACTGCGCTGAACCAAGGGTTTTTCCATAAGCTGGATCGATCACCAGCTTTTCATTGGATAATAAGCTATTGCCGTCTTCGCTAAAGGAGAAAAACAGCTTGTCATTATTACTCCTGATAAAGCTGTTATTGTCAGCGGTTCCGACCGCAATAATATTTGAAAATAGTGCTGCCTCATTCATTTCGCCAGGATAAAGCACGCTTAGTTGACCGGTATTCCCTTTGGTAAAGCGTCCCATCACCCGAAACATTTTCGCCAGCAACTTGGCCGTTTCCTGATCAAGCTGATTTGGCACCACCAGGCTGAGCGCATTGTAACTGTAATCTGTCACGAAGGGGGAGGGATAGTTTTCAAAAATCAGATCCTGACTGGCGACGGAGTTGATTTTTAACATCGTGTTGGGAGTAAGGTAAGCCCAGGGCATATCGCCTTGCCGCAAACTACACCAGAGATCTTTTATCTCCAGATCAAAGCTCACCTTTACCTGAAACGAGCCGCCAATATCAATATCAGTGGGAATCGCGATAGTTGCCTCATCCCCTCCGGCCTTATGCTGGGCAAGCTTTCTGCTGCCGACGGGAATGTCATTAATATAAACCGTCATCAATGACCGGTCAAAATCGAGGTTTTCTGAATAACGATAACTTAAATAGAATTCACTGGCATTGGTCAGCCTTCGATTTGACGGATAGTTGATGGCAAATTCTTTGACCTGGCGAAAGGCACCATTGTAATAGGTTCCTTCCGAACCGGCAAAACTGATATAGGTTTCGGCCGCATATACTTGGGTTTTAATATCTTCGGTTTTTCCCAGCTGCTTGACTGTCGACTGCAATTGCTTCATCAAGTCCGGATTCCCCAGCATCCGGCCAGCATTGATCAGGGCAATATCGTTTTTTGCGGTGATCATCAGCGTATTGATTCCTGATCCTTCATTGACCAGTACCAGCAAAGCATCTTCGTCATTGATCCCATTCTGGTCAGCCTGACTGCGGTATTTTTCTGGCAGCTGATCATAACTGGCAATGATGATTCTGTTCTTTTGCAAATTTTCGGCCAAATCTCCCAAGTTCAGAATCGGAAAATAGCCATCAGGGTAAATCGTCTGATTGGATATGCCAGAGATTCCTAACAGGGCCGCATTTAGTTCTGCCTGATTATCCGTATCTGGAATGATCAATGCCGATTCCCAATATCTCAGGGCATCCACTTCTAAAAAGCGATTGTAGAAGGATTCAATGCTGGTGGTAAAAACGTTTTTATCAAATTTTACTGAAACGGTTGACTCTTTAAAAATGTCCAGCCAATTGGCTTCACTGACATCATCGACACAGGGCTGAGCCTCCTGAGTCCGCATATAGCCATCGATTCTGATGTTATTGTAACCCTGTTGCAAAAACTCTAAGGGCACCGTAATATCAATGCCATGACGATTGCCAGTATTGTCAGCCGGCCGTAATGAGTAAAAATAAGTCCCGTTAATGGCCACCGTCAGGCTCGACAATTGTGTATCGGCCAATTGAGTAGCCCGGTATTCCAGATGCAGCTGCACCGTTTCGACGTCCCAGTCTTTGGCTATCCAGAAGGTTTGCTCGGTAGTTGAGAACAACCCCTTCATCGAATGATCCGAAAAATTGGTCACAAAGGTCTGGGCTTCGCTCCGCGCCTCCGACTGTGCTACCCCACCATAGTTGACGGCACTGACTGGCTGAGTCAGGAGCGCCAGTAGCATACCCAACAGCATTATCGTAATCGTTGTTTTTTTCATGTTCTCCTCCTTTTTTGTCTTAGCCCTGGAAGCGCTCGGTTTTATACCATTTGCTGTCCTGCTTTTTAATGCGGTCTTTAAAATACGAAAAAACGCCATAAACCGTTACGATAATCCACATCTGACAATAGCTGACATACATTAGGGCGATGATAAAAAAATTCGATACACTCATTTCCCCTTTTTCGGTGGTCAGCGCTATAAAGACGCCCAGAACAAACATCACAAAGGCGGTAAACCAGAGCAAATTGCTAAATCCCTGGATCGATGTTGACACCAACCCGGCCATATTCATCACAAAAATAACATCTGACACCACCAAGGCCGTTAGCAGCAAAAAATAGGTGGATAAAAAGTAAAAAATATCAAAACGGATTTTTTTGGCATCCTTATCAACCAGATAGCCGATGTTTTTAATTAGCACATAAACATTGCCCTTGACCCAGCGGGTTCGCTGTCTAAACCAGACACTCCAGGTTTGCGGTTCCTGCTCCCAGGTCACCGCCTTGGGTTGAAATTTAATTTTATAACCCATTAAATAAATCCGAAAACTAATTTCGGTATCTTCAGCTACCGCCTTTTCATCCCATCCACCAATCGCCTCAATGATCGTTCGTCGCAGAATAAAATTGGTTCCGGGAATGGTGCACAGCTTCATCAGCTGCCACCGGCCGGCTTGAGCCATCCACTGAAACGACAGCGTCTCAATATTGATAAAGCGGGTCAGCAGATTGACTTCCTTATTGCGGGTTCTAAATTTACCGATCACCGCTCCCAGCGAATCATCGGCCTTTAGTTCGGCAGCCAGATAGATAAGTGCCTTGTGTTCCGGGGTATTGTCGGCATCGTAAATGGCTATAAACTCGCCCTTAGCCTGTTGATAGCCAATATTCAGAGCATTTGATTTTCCCTTTCCACCAGTAATCTTATCGGTATTAATGACAATCAGATTACGATTGGGGTTACTATCCTGGATTTCCTTTAACAGTTCGGCGCTGTTGTCCGAGGAGTTATCATTGATCACAATAATTTCGTAGCGGTCGCCGGGATAGTCCAAGGCCAGTAGGGCGGCGACGGTTTTGACAATAACCACTCCTTCGTTATGGGCTGGCACCATAATCGAAACAAAGGGATATTCGCCAATAATTTCTGGTGGCTGCTCTTTTTCGACCTTCAGATAATAGACATATCCCGCCACAATCAGGACGATATTTACAAATAAGAGACTCCAGATTAAAAAGATGTTAATCAGCATTAAATAATCAAACACATTCATGGGGTGTTTTCCTCCTGATCATGGGGGTTTTTTTCTGGTTCATTCTTTTTCTCATTATTGACCACTTTTCTGAATTTTTTTAGATATACCCGGCGGCTGAATATCACGATCATGCTAAAAACAACAATGATCAAGCCTACTACCGACAGTAAAAAAGCATTACCGGCAGTGAAGATTTTTTCCAGACTGTATTCCGGCGGTTTTTGATAAAGATAATCCTCTTCAATCGGTTCCTCATCAAAAATCAGCGAAATCGGAAGGCCATTGACCCGAACTCCCGAAGCGCTACTTGTGAGGGTGTTTTGTCCGATTGTCCAATAATTATTCAGCGCCTTATAATCGGTCAATGAAAGCCACTTATTATTGATCATCTCCAGCTGCGCGGCCAGTGTCGCTTGATTTTCCGGTAATGGTATGACAAGCGTGGTATTAATCGGATAGTTGCCAAAATTTCGAGTCGAACTGCTGGTATTTCCAATCGTTTCAAGGCTGATTCCCAGGCTACCTGAATGAAGTGCCCAAGTTTCTTTGCTCCCCCCCTCGGAGATCTCATCATCCGGTAGAATAATCCCTGAAGAAAAAAGATTTAAGGGATTAAGCCTGCTGACATCATCAAAAAACAAGCTTTTAGCAGTCGCCAAACCTAAGGGATAAACGCCATTTTCAACCATTTTGGTGATCACCGCGTACATTTTTTTAGATAAAACTGTGCCGCTGTCAGAGATCGTGTCGGGACTGGGACGGTGGACAATAATGGTGCCATTTCTTGACTGCACATAGCGCAGCACCTGATAAAACCGCGCCATGGCCGGAAAGTCGATATTATCATCGATCGGAACCACTCCCAGCGCAAAGGGAATACCGCTAGCGTAAAAAGCATCGCTGGTTTCGATGACCATATTCAAATCAGAAAAGGGATAAATATCAGGGATTAACAAGGTCATGTCGACCGATTTTTCCAGAACGAACCAGTCTTTAAGGATCCCCCCCAAAGCCAGAACAAACCCCGGGCTGTCAATAAAGGTCGGCACATAGGTCAGTTTTTCGAGGCTTTTTGCAAAAGGATAGGCTGCTGTCCCGACAAGGATAGTCGTTTTCGTTGATCCAGGCAGTTCATCAATTACTCGCAATTCATCGATCCAGATGCTATTGATTACCAACTGATTCATATTTACGGAGACTGTCCGACCCAACTGACGGCTGATCGGAAAGTTATCCAGAGCAGGGATCAACCCCGCCGTTGCAAACCCGATATAAACCATCGCACCAGCATAATTCTGGCAGTCATTAATAAAAGCCAGGTTGCTAACGCGGTTATCTGTGTTTTTTAAGAGGATTACTTTTTGATAGTCTGACATCCGTCCGCTACTGTATTCATCAATCGACGTTATTTCCGCCGTTCGGGACAAGGCGGTCAGCAAGTTTTCCACCGCATTTAGATTATTACGGTAAGCCGTGTCAAGTGCCAACTGGTCATAGATCAGCAGTACATCTTTGGTGGTTGCGGAACTATTTTGCTGGGTGGCAGCTTCCATACCATAAACCACTGGCATTGGTCTAACCATTAAAAACAGGGCGACAAAAATGATCATGTAGCGTTTCATAACCGGTATCCTCCCTGGGCTTTATTCTTATCTTTATCCTTATGCTTATTAAAAAACGCCTGTTTGCGAGCTTCCCAATCTACCTTTCGTAACTGTTTTTCAATCCAGTGGATAAATTTTCCCAATATAATAAATGAAATCAGATCAAAGGTTAGTGAAAAAATAAACAAGTGTCCCAGGGTATCGGTATCTCCTGAGGTAATAATGGCAACATACAATTCCCAAAACCCGATCAACATCCAGGTCATCAGACCGACAAAGCGGAGC
>JAHIQT010000011.1 GCA_018903255.1 Bacillota bacterium
AGCCCTGCATCTCGTTAAAGACTTTCAGGAACACCGCTACAATCGCATCTTTAGAATTTTTGCTGGTCATCTCACTCTTAGAATCGATATTAAAGAGGATGACATCAGTGGGGACGCTAGCGGCCAATTTCATATCGGCCAGTACCATGGCATCGCTGATTTTGTCATCCTCGACAAAATAATCCAGGGCTTTTTTACCGTTAACCTGTTTGTTTTCCAGCAGATAAGACAAAATTTTCAGGAAGTGGGATTTACCACTGCCAAAGAAGCCGGAGATCCAGACCCCCATTTTGTCGGTATGGCCACTTAAACCTTTGCGATAGCTGGTAAAAAAATCGGCAAAATGTTTCTGCAGTTCGGCAGTGACTACATATTCTTCCAGTTCCTGTTTGATGTTTTCGTCATCGGCCTGACCAACCTTAATAACACCCTTGATGTCCCGGTCAATGGGTTTGGCGAACATATCCTTGATAAACATAGTTTTCTCTCCCCTTAGTCTACGAGCTTAAAGGCCCGGTAATAATTGTCGTCTTTGATTTCGGAAAATAACACCAGTTCCTGGCCGTCGTATTTTCCCGGAAAAAACAGTACCACCGGCACCCGGTCGATGGCCTGATGGAGGTTGTTGAGCACCTTGTGCGAGCGCAGGATCGGGTAGCATTTGCCAATACCGGTCAGGAAGACCACGGCATCGGCTGGCGTGTTCTCGCGGATGTGCCCCACAATCAGGCTGTTTTCATCGTTAACCTGAAGCAGATTGCCCACCGCTTTGATAATCCGCTCGATGCCTTTTTTCTGTTCGAAACGGAAGCACTGCTCCAGAAAGCCTTCGGCCTCCAGAATATCGATGACCAGATCATAGAGGTCAAAGACTTTGAGATCAAAGCCATCGGTTCCGCGGTTGTTTTTCCCCTCCATATAGGCAAGCCGTTCCCGGACTACCAATTCTTGCTCAGGCGGGTAATCAAAAATATAATAACCGACCTCGTTGCCCAGGCCTTTGTTTTTTCGAAAGCTTTCGGTTTTGATGATCGTTTCGGCTTGGTCCAGTCGTTCTGCTAATGTGGCCATTTATCGTACCCCCGTTAAGGCATGGAGGGTCACCGCCATACCGTTTTTTATCAGACAGTCTTCCAGTGACCGGTCTAGGATTGGTTTTAATATTTTGCGGTTGCCTTTTGACCGATCGATGACTCCAGCTTCAGTGAGGACGGTTTTATAACTTTTCCCCAGCGTTTTTAGGGTATGATCCGTCCATTTGGCAACTTTTTCGCTTTGCAGTTGTTTGTTTTTGAAGAAAATGCTTAAGTCGCTATCCGCCAGTTCGACCATGCCAATGATCAGCTTTTCCCGGTAGACTTCGTAAACAAAATCAAAGAACAAGCTGTCTGTTTCCATAATGGCAATTAACACAATGATCTTCTGGTTGGCAATATCGCTTTGTTTAAACACTCTATAAAAACTTGGATCTAAACTTTTTATGCGCGTCGATACTACATTAAAGATTTGGCTGGCCCGCTTCGGTGTCGTTGCCGAGAAGATGTTTTCGGCTTGATTCATCTGCTTAATGTCATCCAGGCTTTTGCCACTGTCTTGTAGCTGTACCACCTTTTTAAATTCTGAAAACCAGAAGGAAAACTTAGTCATTCCGGCACTGTATTCTTTTCTTTGCATATTGATTTCCTCCGGTATTTTATCAAGCGGTGACTTCACAGGATTCTCTGATTCCTTGTGAAAAAATCGCACGCGCTTTTTAACACACTTAAAAGAATTTTACACCTAAATATCATCAGGTGCAACGTTTATCGAGTCCTGATCGGCACAGCTCTGCATTTTTACCGGTTTTTAATTTCAATACAAAGCGGTTTGGTTGAAATCTTTGACATATGTCAAACTTTAGTGGAATTCTTAGGCTAGTAGATAAAGATGGCTGTCATCTTAGTATAAGGGAAGGCTATAGACAAATTGGGGATGGGTATGGATTTTTCAAAAAATAAAAAAACGTCTTTAGAAGACGCCTTGTATGATCCACCTCAAAAAAATGTCATTTCTATCGGTTAAAATTCGGTTAATTTTTGGTTAATTCCATAAAAAAACCGCCTGTAGCAAAGCTACAAACGGCGCTATTATGCTAAATATGGTGATCCCGAATGGACTTGAACCATCGACCCCTACCATGTCAAGGTAGTGCTCTGCCAGCTGAGCTACGAGATCACTTTTTGCTGCTTGATCATTTTACCTGAATCTTTGCAAAAAGTAAAGTCTTTTTTAAAAAGTTGTTTCTGCTGTCAGGCTAAAGTAATTCCGCTTGATATAAAATTCATTGTAACTGATGGGCATGTTGTCTTCCATTGAAATAATATTCTGAGACACTAGAAAACAGCAATCATCATGATCAATTTGGAGGTTTTCCCTTACTTCAAGAGGTGGATGGACAATATCGATGCTTAAAATCTTCTTGTGCTGAAACTGGAGCTTTCCCTTTTCCATAAAACCATGAAAATTGGCAAAGTTAATCACATCTTCAACAATCGGATTACCCTTCTGATAGGGCAAAAAGATGGTTGAATATTGGATCGTTTCCTCTTTAATTTTTACCGCCTTCTGAATTTTTATCACCTTTTCAAAAGAGCCAATTTTAAGCTCCCGCATCAGTTTGCGGCCGGGGGTGATGACCCCCACACTGACCAGCTTGACCTCTTCAACTTCGCCTTTGAGGCTGTCAATTTCGTCAAAATAAAACTGATACTGATTGGCCGTGGGTTCACAGACATAGTTCCCTTTGCCGGGAATGGTATAAATGTATTTTTCATTAACCAGCAAGGCCAGACTTTTACGCAAGGTGGTTCGGCTGACATCAAACTGCTCGGACATTTCATTTTCTGATGGTAGTAAATCGCCCGGCCTCAGGATCCCTTTTTCAATTTTCCCTTTGATGTCATTGACGATATCAAGATATAAAATTTTTCTCATTGCATATCACCATTCATTGCAAAAGCCATTGCTTGCAGATATTTACCCCTTCGATGGCATCGCTGGAGTAATCGTCGGCACCAACATATTTTGCATAGTCCGTTCCTGCCAAAGCGCCTCCGAGAATAATTTTCACTTCATCCCGGAGTCCCTGGGCAATGATTTCGTCAATGACTTCTTTGATGTTCTCGACCACCGAGGTGAGAATCCCACTAATTCCCAGAATGGCTGGTTTTTCTTTCTTGATAACTGCGATAAACCGTTCGGTGGAGACATCCGTACCCATATCGATAACCTCAAAGCCCTCGGCTCGTAACATACTGATAAAAATATTCTTGCCGACATCATGAATATCATCAAAAACCGTACCCACGACAATCTTTCCTGGGCTTCTGCCGTCGATCAGCTGGCTGCTGTCCATCCCCATCATGCTTAGCAGGTTGGACACCAGTTCGCCAGCCATAATCAGGTCGGCGATGTAATACTCCCCTTCTTCATAGCGAATTGCGACCCGCTGAAGGGCAAAATTCAGCTGACTCGCGATGTTTTTTTTGTCTTTTCCAGTTTCGAGCTCTGCCGCCACCAATGCGATTGCCCGTTTTTCGTCAATTGCCTCAACTGCTGCAATAATTTTTGTCTCCATCTATTCCACCTGTTCGTTTAAAACTAAGATTTTATCTAATTTACCCGGTCTTTTTCCCGGTTCGGTTTGTTTACCGATGCTTTAATTCTATCACGTAATCTTTCTTTTGTCTTTAGCTGGCTATGATATTTTTTAATGGCTTTTTAATGCTTTCAAGTGTATAATCAGGACGAAAACATTTACATTTTTATTCGAATTTAGAAATAGAGGTCGATATGAACAGTTATACAAAAATACAACTTCAAGAAAACCAAAAGTATCTGGAGCTTCTTTCCCAGAGCTTTCCCAACATCACCAGCGCTGTTGGCGAGGTAGTTAATCTGAAAGCGATTCTCAACCTTCCTAAGGGAACCGAGCATTTTCTCACCGATATTCACGGCGAACACGAAGCCTTCAATCATGTTATGCAAAACGCATCCGGAGCGATCAAACGCAAGGTTCACCAGGAACTGGGAAATACCATTGCCTTTGAAGAACTAGAGGAATTATCCACCCTGATCTATTATCCCGAAGAAAAAATTGATCTGATTAAAAAGGAACGGAGCCGCGAATCCCTGGACAACTGGTATAAACTGACCATTTACCGACTGGTCAAAGTGTGCCGGGCGGCAGCCTCAAAATACACCCGTTCCAAGGTGCGCAAAGCCCTGCCTAAAGATTTTGCCTATATTATGGAAGAGCTGCTCCAGGAAGATGAACACCGCTTTAATAAACGGGAGTACTATCAGGAGATCATTGAGAGCCTGGTTAAACTGGAACGCGCCCAGCACTTTATCATCGAGATTTCAGGGGTGATCAAACGATTAACCATTGATCACCTACATATCATCGGCGATATTTATGACCGTGGTGCTGGCCCTGATGAGGTGATGGACACGCTGATGCGCCATCATTCCCTGGATATGCAGTGGGGCAACCACGATATTCTTTGGATGGGTGCCGCCGCCGGCAATGCTGCCTGTATTGCCAACGCCGTCCGGATCGCCCTACGGTATGCCAATATGGATGTCCTTGAAAACGGCTATGGCATCAATCTGCTGCCGCTAGCTTCCTTTGCCAGCGGGGTTTACAGCGATGATCCCTGCACCCAATTCGCACCTAAAATTTCCGACATTCATACCGTCTCCGACCAGGAAACGGCACTGATGTCCAAGATGCACAAGGCCATTGCGATGATCCAGTTCAAGCTCGAAGAGTGTATGATCGATAATCACCCCGACTACCAGATGGAAAAGCGCCAACTGCTGCGCCACATTGATTTTGACAAGGGCACCGTGACTGTCGAGGGTGTTGTTTACCAGCTTAACGACACTAACTTTCCGACTCTCGATCCAGCCGACCCCTGTGTCTTGACCGAAGCCGAAACGCTGGTCATGGATCGCCTGGTTTATGCTTTCCTTCATAGTGAAAAGCTCCAAAAACACATCCGCTTTATGTATGCCAAGGGCAACATGTACAAGGTCTTTAACGACAACCTGCTCTTTCATGCCTGTGTCTTGTTGAACGAGGATGGCACGTTTAAAGAAAAAGAAATCGATGGTAAACGCTACTCCGGTAAAAGACTGATGGATAAGTTTGACCAGCTGGCTCGGGAGGCCTATTTTGGCAAAACCGATAAGGATGAAAACCCTGCTCGTACCGATTTTCTCTGGTTTTTGTGGTGCCATGAAGATTCGCCCTTATTCGGTAAAGACAAGATGGCCACCTTTGAGCGTTATTTCATTGATGACAAGACCCCCCATAAAGAAAACCACGCACCCTTTTACTTACTGGTCGATGACGACGAGGAACTGGCGCGAAAAATTCTGGTCGAATTTGGGGTTGACCCGGATCAGGGTCACCTGATTAACGGCCACATACCGGTCAAGGCCATCTCCGGAGAAAGTCCAATCCGAGCCAAAGGCAAGCAGTTGGTTATCGACGGGGGCTTTGCCCGGGCTTATCAGAAAACCACGGGCATTGCCGGCTATACCCTGACCTATAATTCCTACGGACTGATTCTGATCAGCCACGATCCCTTTGAATCTGTCGAAAAGGCCATCGCCGATGGAGTTGACATCAAATCGACCCTGATGGTAGTAGAAAAAACCACTGAGCGAAAACGGGTTCGCGATACCGATACCGGTAAAGCGATCATGTCTCAGGTTGACGATCTGGAAATGTTGATCACTGCCTATCGAAAAGGGCTGATCAAAGAAAAACAATACTAAGCAAGCCCGTTGCAAGCAAAAACCCCGCCGATTTCTCGACGGGGTTTTTATTTGCCTAATTATAAAATTTACGTACCTATAAAGGATCTGCTTTAAATGACGTTTTTTCTAGAATAAACCAGCAATTACGCCGTTATCATCAACATCAATTTTTTCTGCTGCCGGTACTTTAGGCAGACCAGGCATTTTCATGATTTCGCCAGTTAAGGCAATGATAAAACCAGCACCTGCTGAGATTGTCAA
>JAHIQT010000131.1 GCA_018903255.1 Bacillota bacterium
GTCAATGTCCTTTTATCGGTCGCCGGCGGTAGCTCTGATGCCCGATGTGACACCAAAGCCACTTCGTTCTAAGGGCAATGCAGTGATTAATCTGATGGGTGCCGTCGGTGGGATTATGGTTTTGGGGATGGTGGCTCTGTTGGCACCAGACAAAGATAATATCAACTATTGGCCGCTTTTTCTTGGTACAGCCTTTGTGATGGTGGTGGGTGTCATTATCCTTAAATTGACCGTTGATGAGCCGGGAGAAGTCATCAGAATGCGTCACAACAGCGCGGCGCTAGGAATTGATGTTAAAGAAGCCGAGCATGACGATACCTTGGTGACCCATGAAAAACTGCCTAAGGAATATAAAAAAAGTTTGGGCTTTATCCTTTTATCGGTGGCCTTATGGTATATGGGATATAATGCCGTAACCACAGCTTTTTCTAAATACGCGATGGTTTCACTGGACATGAAAGAATCGCAGTCGGCATCGATTTTTATGGGGGGCAGTATTGCCGCAATCATTTCATTTATTCCGGTCGGGATCCTTTCTTCTCAGATTGGACGAAAGAAGATGATTATCGTCGGTGTGGTGGTGCTGGCAACGGTTTTTGCAACTTCCGCATTTTACACGGGATTTAATCCGATGTTGTTCGTCTCTTTTGCGCTGGCCGGGATTGCCTGGGCAGCGATCAATGTCAATTCCCTACCGATGGTATTGGAAATGTCCAAGGGCGCCAACATTGGCCGCTATACCGGTTATTATTATACGGCATCGATGGCGGCTCAGGTGATCACGCCGATTGTTTCCGGGGCGCTACTGGAGCATTTGGGATATCATACCTTGATGCCTTATGGGGCTTTGTTTGTCGGACTGGCATTTTTAACGATGATGAGGGTTAGGCATGGGGATCCAAAGCCCATTATCGGGACATCCAGGCTGGAGATATTTGATGTTGCAGACTAAGGCGGCTGATGATTATTTTGATGTGATAATCTTTGAATGCTTCAGACCTGCCGTTTTAAGAACAAGATTTAACAGAAAATAGTCTAAATACTAATCTGTTTTTAATGATAGACTGAGAAAATAGTAGGTATATAGAGGAAGAAGATGATAAAAATAGACACAAATGGTAAAAAAGAAACGGTCAGGTTATTGCGAAACAGCTAAACAGCTAAACAGCCTGGTATTTTACAATGGGCACTAAAATTTTAAAAGAAAGGAATTGATTTAGATTAATAGAAGTGGGTGAGGGTACATGACACTGTATATCGTGGCAGGAATAGCCATATTTATCATTTATATTTTGTTGCTTCTACCGGGCAGAATGCCAAAGGAGGTCGATGATCGACTCTGGACCAGTTACTATGCCCATCGGGGATTGCACGAAAAGGATAAGTCAATTCCGGAAAATTCGATGGCGGCCTTTAAAAAAGCAGTCGATGCTGGCTATGGAATTGAAATGGATTTAAATCTTACCGCCGATGGAAAAATTGTCGTTTTTCACGATGATAATTTATTGCGTTTGTGTGGGGCGGAGCGGTTGATAGCTGACTGTAGCTATGAAGAATTGCTGACTTATAACCTGGGAAATACCGAAGAAAAAATCCCTCTGTTTGAAGATGTTCTGAAGATGGTGGATGGTCGAGTCCCCCTGATTGTCGAACTGAAAAATACAAAATACCTCAGTGAGTTATGCTCGAAAACGGCCAATCATCTTGATCAATATAGCGGACTATATTGCGTCGAGTCCTTTCAGCCGTTAATTGTCAGATGGTTTTATAAAAACCGTCCCGATGTGGTAAGAGGTCAGCTTTCGGTAGGACGAAAAACCCTCAAAGGATTGGATGTTAAATTCTGGCAGTGGCTACTGATAATATCTTTTGCCACTAATTTTGTTAGCCGTCCTCATTTCATGGCTTTTTATCACGGCGATGCCCGGCGTAAACTGGGTCTTAGCCTATTTCATTTACTAACCGGAAGGTTGATCGGATGGACGGTTCAGGATACCGATGACATTGAGTATTGCAAGAAAAAATTTGATGCGATCATCTTTGAATATTTTGAACCATAACTGTAAAATCTGTGGCAGTAAAATCCGGGAAATCACTGTGAAAACCCTTAGCGCTGCCTATTATTATTGCGACACCTGTGAGTTTATCGCAAAGGATGCGGTACGACAATGAGCGCCAGGATAAAAAAAGAAATGAAAAAGTAAAGAAAAAAGCCGGAAAACTTGAAGTTTTCCGGCTTTTTTTCAGGTTAGATCAATTTCATTATTTTTGATAGCCGCGGCTAAATTTTTTATGTTGTCCTCAATTTGGTCAATGATTGCGATAAATTCTTGATCGCTTTTTCCGGACGGGTCTTCAAGGCCCCAGTCTTCAACATAACGGCCGGGCAGGTAGGGGCAAACAACATTGCACCCCATTTTGATGACAATGTCAATAGCGGGAAGATCATTCAGCAGCTTAGAATGCTGGGTGGCTTCCATATCGATACTGTAGCGTTCTTTGATTAAACGGACGGCATCCTGATTGATTTGTGGTTTGGTTTCGGTGCCTGCTGAATAGCTTTCAAAGACATCGCTGGCAAATTTTTTGCCCAGCGCTTCAGCCATCTGGCTGCGGCAAGAATTATGGACACAGATAAAGGCGACTTTGGGTTTGCTCATAGGTTTCTCCTTGTTTGTTTGAAATTTAAATGGAATTCTTGTAGGTGTTGATCAGATCAATGACGTTTTCGCGGATTTTGTAGCGCAGATGTCGGGCTTTCTCAAGTTTTTCCTCTTCGGTACCGGTAAAAGCAGCGGGATCTTCAAAGGTCCAGTCAAGCACATTTCTGGCCAGTGGAAAAATCGGACAACGCTGGCCATTTTCCAGGTCACAAACCTTAATAATATAGGAATACAAACGCCCCTCCTTATAATAATCAAATACCGAATTGGTATCATTTTGACTGAGATCATAGCCTATTTCTGCCATAACCTTGACAATCAGGGGGTTGATGGTGCCCGGCTCCAGACCGGCGCTTTCAGCAAAAAAGTAGTCTTTCCCTAAATCGTTTAGAAAAGCTTCGGCCATCTGACTTCTGGCAGCATTATGGACACAGACAAATAGTACTTTAATCATTTGATCACTCCTAAAAAAGATTTCCTTAAATCATATCATCAACAAAAGATATGAACTATCATGATTGTGTTAATTTTTATGGTAAAATAGTGACAGGATAATCACAAGGAGAATAAGCACATGAAAATTGATCGTCTCATTGGCATACTATCGATCCTGTTACAACAAAAAAAAGTGACGGCGCCCTATCTGGCTGAGATCTTTGAAGTGTCCCGCCGAACCATTAATCGGGATATTGAAAATATTTGCAAGGCTGGAATTCCGCTGACGACAAGCCAGGGGGCAAACGGCGGGATCGCTATTATGGAAGGGTATAAGATCGACAAAACCTTGTTATCATCAGCGGAACTGCAGTCCATCCTGGCTGGACTTAAGAGTCTCGACAGCGTGGCCGGAACCAATCAGTATCGGCAATTAATTGACAAATTGGCAGTAAGTGGGGGAGCGACCCAGCCGGATAATCATATTGTCATTGATCTGTCCTCACACTATAAAAATTCATTGGCCCCCAAATTTGAAATCATTAAAAAAGCCATTGATCAGAGGCGGCTCATTACTTTTTATTATTACTCACCAAAAGGCGAAAGCAGCCGACAGATTGAGCCTTATTTGATTGTCTATCAATGGTCATCCTGGTACATTTGGGGCTATTGTCAAGATCGTTGTGATTTTAGGCACTTTAAACTCAACCGGCTCTGGGATTTGCAGGTGCGGGAGGAGACCTATAAGCCCCGTGATCTGCCAAAATACAACAGTCAAGAGCAATTGGCCATGCCCAGCCAGATTCATCTGGTGGCGGAATTTGACCCAATTATGAAATGGCGGCTGATTGATGAATACGGGTTGGATTGTTATCAAATGACCCAGGAGGGAAAACTCCGTTTTGAATTTTATTTCTCCAGCCAAGAAAATTTGTTCAGTTGGTTGCTGAGTTTTGGTGATGGGGTCGAATTAATAAAGCCCGAAGCGCTGCGAAAAGATTTTATGATGATCGCGAAAAAACTTGTAAAAAAATACCAGTGATCAATTTAAACATGACAGACAGGTGTCGTGATTAGTCAGGTAGAATAATTAAAAACGAGGAGGTTAAGATATGAAATTTGAAGCAGCCATGCTGGTAGTGGATGATATCAATCGTTCACGGGCTTTTTATTGTGATGTTTTTGGTTTGGAAGTGGTGATGGATTTTGGTGAGAATATTACCTTTAACGCGGGCTTTTCACTGCAGGAAAAGGCACTCTGGGCAAAATTTATTAATACCGAAGAAACGGCGATTGTCTATCGGGGCAACGATATGGAACTATACTTTGAAGAAGAAAAGCTGGATGATTTTTTAGAACATTTAAAAACTTTTGAGGGGATAAAATATTTGCACGATGTCGAGGAAGCCGCCTGGGGGCAGCGAACCATCCGTTTCTATGATCCGGATTATCATATTATCGAAGTCGGAGAAAGTATGGCCATGGTTTGCCAGCGTTTTTATGACCAGGGCATGACCATCGAAGCAATTGTGGAGCGAACCATGATGCCGGCGGAAGTGGTTAAGAGTTTTCTGTAAACTAAGTTCAATTCGACTACAGAATTGAACCGGGCGCTAAATTGAAGCACTTAATTCAAACGAAGAGTCCCTTTAAAAAATTTTAAGGGGATTCTTTTACGTTAGTTTTTAAAATGCTATAATAAAAATGCGTTAGAATTACGAAGAAAAGGATATAAATATGAACACAGAAATAGCCATCCGGATGGCAAATGAGTCAGATGCAGAACAATTATTGGGTATTTATGCGCCCTATGTCAGAGAAACGGCGATCACTTTTGAATATACCGTGCCGACCCTTGATGAATTCAAAAAACGAATAAATAAAATATTGACCAAATACCCTTTTCTGGTGGCTCTACAGGAAGCGGAAATCCTCGGATATGCCTATGCTTCGGAGTTCAAAAACCGAGCCGCCTATGACTGGGCGGTGGAAACCACCATTTATGTCAGACAGGACAAGGGTCAAAGCGGGGTGGGTAAAAAGCTTTACCATGCCCTAGAGGTAGTCTTGAAAAGGCAGAACATTTGTAATTTGTATGCCTGTATTGCCTATCCCAATCCCGGGAGTATTGGTTTTCATGAACATCTGGGCTATCAGACCATTGGTCATTTTTCAAAATGCGGTTATAAATTCGAAACCTGGTATGACATGATCTGGATGGAAAAAATAATTGGCGAGCATGGTGCCAATCCAAAACCGGTTATTCCCATCAACGCATTGGATCAATTGAAAGGATGAAAAATTTCATAAAGGAAATGTATAAAAAAAGTGCAGTCGGTTTAACAAGAGAGCAATAGACAAAACACAAAAAAAGGAATACACTGAAAATAAAAATTTGCGAAATAAATTTGCGAAATATAACTAACTCAACTTTCCCAACTTGAAAATTCAGCTGAGACCTTTAAAGAACACCATTTTCAGCTTCTAAAAAATAGAAGTTGACAGAAAAATGCACCCAACGTCTGATATAATATAAATGCAAACTCACAAAAATCAGACAAGA
>JAHIQT010000132.1 GCA_018903255.1 Bacillota bacterium
GCTAGAAAGTGCACCATGTTGTGGGTTAGTAAAATCTCAGCGGTAGCCTTGGCATCGCTGCCATAATAGCCAGTTAAACTAAGCAGATTAAGCTGGGCCAGATTGCCATCCTGGATTAACCGCACCAGCACATTGGGGTCATTTTGGATAAACTGATAGCGTTCCGGGTGGGCTAGAATGGGGATGTAACCGCGGAGTCGCAATTGATTGAGAAACACCGTAAAGCTGTAGCAGTCCAATGAATGGCGGATCGTTTCAACCAATAGATAACGGCTGTTATTTAAAGTGGTGTAGCAGCCTTGTTCGAGCTGGGTAAGGGTATCCTGGCAATAGAAGATCTCATTACCTAAAAACAGAAAGATCTCAATCCCTGCTTGGCGGACGGCCTGCTTGAGGTTTTCAAGCTGGGCTTGGTTTGTTGCGATACTCGATGTCATATCATTATCGGGATAGAAATGGGGAGTTAAAACAATTCCCCGGAAACCTTGTTGTTTGGCCCGGCGGATCATGGCCAGGCTTTCAGCCAGGCTTCCGGCGCCATCATCCACTCCCGGCAACAAGTGTGCGTGTATATCGATCATCATGAATCCCTTCTTTGACTTTTTCTATTTCTATTTCAAACGGCAGAATAACTCGGTTTGGTAAATAATCTGGGACGATTGATTTTAAGCGGTTGATGACGTCTTCATCACTGCCGATTTCAGCCGCCATTTTTAGCTGTTCAATCTCCCGCTCCATCCAGCTTTTTTCGACTGCCCAGAGATTTTCTACGAAGATGTCGGCATGGATGGTCGGATCAAAGGTTTTTAAATTATAAGACAACTCTTCATAAAGCTTTTCGCCCGGTCGTAAACCGGTAAAGATAATCGGTATATCAATATAGGGTCGAAGCCCGGATAGACGGATCATTTTTTCAGCCAACTCAACAATTTTTACGGAATCACCCATGTTGAGGACAAAAATCTCACCGCCTTTGGCAATCGAGCCGGCCTGAAGAACCAGTTGGGTTGCTTCCGGAATCGTCATAAAATAGCGGGTTATATCCTTATGGGTAACTGTTATCGGGCCGCCACTGGCAATTTGATTTTTAAAAATAGGGATCACACTGCCGTTACTTCCGAGTACATTGCCAAAGCGGACGGCTACAAAATCTGTTTTGTAGGCATGATTATACATTTGCACCAATATTTCACAGACCCTTTTTGTGGCGCCCATGACGTTGGTAGGTTTGACTGCCTTGTCGGTCGAAATTTGAACAAACTTTTCAACCCGATATTTAACCGAGGCATCCAGGAGATTCTTTGTTCCAAAGACATTATTTTTGACGGCCTCTTTGGGGGTTTTTTCCATTAGGGGCACATGCTTATGGGCTGCGGCATGAAAGACAACCTGCGGCCGGTAGAGCTCAAACACCTGATTGATGCGCTTTTTATCGCGAATCGAGGCAATTTCTAAATCTACCGTGGTGCCGTATATTTTTTCTTTTTCGAGGTATTCGGCTAATTCCAACTCCAGATGATAAAGGGAATTTTCATAGATATCCAGGACAATCATTTCCCGCGGTTTAAAGCGGATAATCTGGCGACACAGTTCCGAACCGATGGAACCACCACCGCCGGTGATCATCACTCTTTTACCTTTGATAAAGGCTGAGATCTGTTCTTTGTCTAATTCGACCTCGTCGCGGTTTAGCAGATCTTCAATCTGCAGGTCTCTTAAACGACTGACGTTGACATCATAATTAAGTAATTCATCAAAACCCGGCAAAATTTTTACCGGTAGCTGAGTGGCACCTGCAAGTTCTGCTACTTCCTTGATCACGTGGCTATGGCAGCCCGGGCAGGCAATAATAATCTGGCTGATGTTATACTGCTTGACGACCTTATCAAAGGCATAGCGGTTGCCCAGAACGGGAATGCCTTTGACTTTTTTACCTTCTTTTAAGGGGTCATCATCGAGAAAGCCGACAATATTATAACGCTTGGTTTTAGCATTGATCATCAGGTCTTTAACCATTTTGATGCCCGCCTGACCAGCCCCAAAAATCAGCACCTGTTCGTCTTTGGGACAATCTGCTCCGGCATGCTTCTTTTTTAACCGTCGTGCCAACCGATAAGAGAGGCGTACCCCGCCGGCTAAAATAAAATCAAACATCATCGTGAGCACCAGCACCGAATTTGGTAAATCCGCACCCATGATCCCGAGGCTAATATTGGCAAAGGCGTTTGCGATAAATACCGCGATTACAACTTGCAGCATTTCTTCAATGCTGGCATAGCGCCACAGCGTTTTATACATGCCGGCAACCATGAACACCATTAACTTAATCATAATTGCCCCAACAAGAAGCTTGCTGATCCCCCAGAACATGCCTGAAGGGATGATAAAATTAAAACGAAGTAAATATGAAATATAATAGGACGCTGCGAACATCATAAGGTCTAAAACCATTAGCATCATTACTCTGTTCATTTGATCTTTTTTATAGTTCAGCATTATTATCTCCTATTGTTTTATTTTTGAGCATTTATTATTATTAAAGCACACCATATTGTTATCAATTATAGGGCATACCCATACATTCGTCAACTTATAATCACTATTTTCTAATATATATTGTATTAAACTCTTTAAGTCTGCATTAAGCAATCCTACTATTAACTCGATTAGTATATTCGTATTTTTATCTTCGCCAACGACACCCTGTCATTCTACCACAAAAAAAAGACGATTTCAATCTGTGGCAAGTTGTGTGACGCGATTTTTTAAATTTTTCTTAAAGAGTTACAATAAATTAATCAGAATCTTTAGCAAATGTCAAAGTTTCTTGTCAATAAAAAAAACCGTGGCCATCTTCACGATGGTTTCGGCTTTTTTTATAACGTTTATTGTTTAAGTATGGTTAGTAATGATTGGCTGATTTAACTTTAGCTGGCTGATTTTAAAATTTGTTTGCGACGATATAAGACATATCCCAACATTAGTAGTACTCCGATGATTAGAAACAAGCCCTGCATCAGATTCCATTTCATCAGCATCGTATTGATCGACCGTTCTAGCACCCAGGTTACGTAATTATCGGTCAAGCCGACCCGGCCGGCGACATTCATAAACTTAATCACGATCCCAGGGATCAGCAGGACAATTGAGCTGACCAGCAAAGCCGAACCGGACCACCAGAGTGTCCGCATCCGGTGATTTTTATTGGTTAGCCACAGCAAGAAGACCAGCAGGAGCATCGCTAACACCAGACCCGCTTCGGCAATCCGAATTTTGCTGAGCACCCTCTGGATTTTTTTATCGGCGCCAAATTGTTTTAGCAGGGCTGGGTCAATCACCATCGCATAGCTTTCAATTCGGCTTCCGGCCATATTGCTAATCTTCTGGGTTTCTGCGGCTAGTTGTTCATCATATGGCCGATTGTTTTTGGCCGCATAGTCCTTTACATGGGTCTCAAGCTTGGCTTTGATCGCTGATGTATCGTATTTGAGGCTGTAGTCCTGACGGTCGCCCCGTAAATAGGCGATCATCTCTTTGATCGCCGTTTGGGTATAGTCTTTTATTTCACCATCGGTTACTGCCCCGGTCAGCAACTCGCCGGGGATATTGGTAAAGCGACCGACCTCTTCTAAACCAAAATCAATCTGTTCTTTGAGTTTGTCATAATAGGCTGGGGTATTGATATATTCGTAATAGGAAATCGGGTTAAGTAAAATTGCATCGAGGAATAAAATCGCCTGAAGTGCGATTAAGACCAAAATGAGCAGGAAGGAAATCAGTATTCTTAAGAGATCTTTTGCAATTGTCATCTTAGACACCTCCCCAGGCATTTTGCGGGCCACTGATTAGCCGACAGCGGACGATATAACGGTCGGCGGTTTCGCCGATAAAATCAAAGGGATAGCAGGTCAGCAAGGTTAGCAGCTCGTCCGATGTTGGCATAATGTATTGCTCATCATATTCTGAGATAATCAGTGCATCGACCATTTCATAAACAAACTCGCCACCAGAAGTCTCCAGGCTAACCCGATCTCCCGGTGTTAAGGCGCCCAGCTGCCCAAAATAGGTATTGCGATGGGCGCTGAAAACGACATTCGAACCTTCGCCAGGCAGTGCCGAACCATAAAAGTGACCGATCCCCTTACTGAGAATATCTTCGGTGTCACCCTGATAAAGGGGCCCCATTAAGGCAATCTTTTCAATTTTGATTCTTCCGAATTCTTCGCCAAACGAGGGGAATTTGCCTGGCGCAGTGGTTACTGTCTCGCTATTACTAATTAGCCGTTCATCAACTAAAAACATTCTAGCCATTGAAAAGGCAAAATCGATATAGGGACGGGATGCGATTGTCAATACAATCAGCGTCACAGTTAAAAGAAAAAAAGGGGCGAACCATAGTACCCCTATCTTGCTTTTTCTTTTACTGCGAGAGGACCTATCGTACTGGTTTGTCTTCTCTTTTTTCATCTCATTATTCTTTCTATTGATTTTTTATTCAATTTTTTATTTATTTTTATTCTTTTACTTATTTTTATTTTTTTACTTATTTTTATTTAATTATCCGGCTATTGTGCTTTAAGCTTTCGGTAAACGACGATGCTGATGGCAATGGTTAGCAGGCCCATGATTCCAGCGACGATAAACAAGCGGTTATCAAGCCCGGTCTTGGTGATTGCGGTGGTTTTAGCAGCTGCCTTGACATCGGCTGAAACGGCTGCCCCAGTAGCCCCAGCTGCGCTTTGCGATGTTGAGGCTACGCTGACAGAGTTACCCTGGACGGTCGCCGATTTTTGCGACTCGGGATCATACACGGTCACACTGGTGCCACCATCGGGCTGCGTGCCGACTTCGGCAACAACAAAATTGGCCGCTCCACAGGCTGCGTCAAAAAGACCCTGGATCGCCATAATATCAGAATCGGACAAGCCGCCATTGGCCATACCCTGCTGCAGAATCCCTTCGGCGGCGTAGATATTCCCACAGATGGCATCGGCCGACTCCTGGGTCAGTACCTTATCTGCATCTCTTAAGAAGCTGGTGATCTGGGATGCATAGGATGCTGGCAGGGATGAACCTTGTACCGCTCCAATAACCTGATCATTGGGATTTGCAAAAACGGTTGTGGCGGATGAAAAAATCATCGCCAAAAGCATCAGTACCATAACAAGACTTAACTGGTTTCGTTTCATTTTACCCTCCTTGAAATTTTTTAGAAATTTTTATAGTAATTGTAGCTTAATATTAGCATCTTTGCTGAACTCATGTCAACTAATATGATGAATAATGGTGCGTTTTTGGACTTTTCCGATCTTTTTGGGCTAATTGATTATTCCGCGGGATTTGGCTCTGTCCGTTCGTTGACGCCCTGTTCAATCAGTGGCTCTATTTTTTTTATCACCGTATCTTTGCGCCATTTTTTCTTTTCTTTTTTAGCTTTTTGACGGGGCTGGTTCTCATCGCCGTAATAGGCATAGGCACTATAATAACCATATTTTGAAAATTTCTTTGAAATTGGCACCTTGTTTGCCACTATACCGACAACGTGAGCATTGATTTTTTTAAAGGTGTCGAGAACGTTAAGCAAGGCGTCGCGATGGACGCTTCCAAGCGATGCCAAAACAATATAGCCATCAACCACCGGGTTTAATACTGCTGCATCGGTGACCATCCCCAAGGGTGGGGTATCTAATAAAATATAGTCAAAGTGCAGTTTTAATTCTTCGATTATTTCTGCCATTCGCCGGCTGGCCAGGATTTCAGAGGGGTTTGGCGGAATCGGTCCGGCTGAAATTGCAAAAAGATTGGGGACCTCAGTTTTGCGGAAGGCATCGACGGTTTTAATTTCTTTTAATAATAAATTTGTCAGCCCGGTACTATTATCCAGCTCAAAACGGCGATGGACCTGGGGTTTTCTTAAGTCGCAATCAATAATTAAAATCCGCTTACCGCTTTGACAAAGGGTCACCCCATAATTGGCCAGGATGGTTGTTTTTCCTTCGCTGCCGCCACAGCTGGTAATGGCCAGTACCTTTCTTTCATTGTCGATATCTGAAAACAGCACGTTGGTACGCATATTGCGAAAGGCTTCAGATATTGGCGACTTTGGGGTTAAATGTGTGACAATTGTATCTTGCATTATTTTTCTCCGTTCAATGTCAATTCCTGACACTCTGGAATGATGCCAATAATCGACACATCTCCGGCCAGGTTTTTAAGCTGATCCACTGTTTTGACGGTGGTATTTAATGCTTCTTTTACAAATATGATCCCGACACTGATGATTAGCCCCAATAGCAGCGCAATCGCCAGGTTTAGTTTGAGGTTGGGGCCGACTGCACCACTGTTGACAACCGCTTCATCAACAACTTGCAGGTTATTGATCTTCATCAGCTCGGCGACATCGGTCATAAATATTTCGGCGGTCTTATTGGCAATCGTTGCCGACTGTACCGGGTCTTCTGAGATCACACTTATCTTGATCAGTTCGGTGTTATTGACGGTGGCAACGGTGATCATATTGGCCAGTTCAGCATCGCTAAAGCCTAGATTCAAGGCTGAATTTACCTGGGTCATCACTGATTTGCTTTTAGCTATTTCGCTATATGTTCCAACTAATTGTTGGTTGATCCGCAATTCGTTGGCGGTATCGGAGATGGTACTTGAATAGCCTTCAGGTTTACCGACAATCAGCGTTGTACTGCTGCTGTATGTTTTGTCAATTAAAAATATCGTGCCGGCAGCTGTAAATCCAACTAATAGCAGGGTGATGATGACGATCATTTTCCAATTTTCCTGCAAAAGGTCAAGGATCTCTCTTAAACTAATTTCTTCCATTAACAATTCCCTTCTTTTTTTGTATTGGGGGGTGTTGCGCACAGGGGGACGGTTCTTTTGTGTCGTCCATTGGAAAAGAATAGGTTGACACAAGAAAAACCGTCCCCCTGTGCTTACTTGGTTGACACAAGAAAAACCGTCCCCTTGTGCTTACTTGGTTGACATAAGAAAAACCGTCCCCCTTTGCTTACTTGGTTGACACAAGAAAAACCGTTCCCCTGGGCTTACTTCCAAGAAAACCGTCGCTCTGGGCTTACTTGGTTCCCCTAGGCTGACGTTTTTGTTTCACACTTTTTTTGCTTATTTTTTTGTAGGTTAAATGTCTCCTTTAGAAGTATATATTATTAAATCGTTTGAGGCAACTTTTTTTTTGGTGGTGTTCAGGTCGCACAGGGGGACGGTTCTTTTGTGTCGTTCATTGGAAAAGATATATGGATGACACAAGAAAAACCGTCCCCCTATGCTTACTTGGTTGACACAAGAAGAACTGGCTTCCTTTGCTTACCGAGAAATTAACGCACAAGGGGACGGTTCTTTTGTGTCGTCCATGGAAAAGATATAGGGTTGACACAAGAAAAACCGTCCCCTTGTGCTTACTTTACCGCATTTTCTTACCTTCGCCTTTTGCTTACTCTTTTGCTTATTTAAGCCATATAGAAGTCGCCGTTGGGGTCGACGTCGATGGTGATCGCCTGACCTTCGTGGACATTGCCTTTGATAATTTCTTTGCCGACCATGGTTTCGATGTGTTTCTGCAGATAGCGTTTTAATGGTCGGGCACCATAGGCTGGGTCGAAGCCCATTTCGATGACGGCGTCGATGGCCGGCTGGGTCAGGGTGACGGTGATTCGGCGTTCTTCGAGCCGCTTTTGTAGATCTTTTAGGAGCAGGCTGACGATTTGTCTGATTGCTTCTTTGTTAAGCGGTTTGTAAAGTACCACCTCATCGATCCGGTTTAAAAATTCTGGCCGGAAGTAATTCTTCAGCATGTCCATCACCGCCGCTTCGGTTTGCTCGGTGATTTCGCCAACGGCGTTGATCCCTTCTAGCAGATATTCAGACCCAATATTGGAGGTCATGATGATGATGGTGTTTTTGAAATCGACGGTTCGTCCCTGGGAGTCGGTAATCCGGCCATCATCGAGAATCTGCAGCAGGATATTGAAAACATCCTTATGGGCCTTTTCAATTTCATCGAGTAAGATCACCGCATAGGGTTTACGGCGGACGGCTTCGGTTAGCTGTCCCCCTTCTTCATAGCCGACATATCCCGGCGGTGCCCCGATTAACCGTGAGACTGAGAATTTTTCCATATACTCACTCATATCGATGCGGATCATGTTTTCTTCAGAATCAAAGAGGGTCGCGGCGACAGCTTTGGCCAGCTCGGTTTTGCCAACCCCAGTCGGGCCTAAGAAGAGGAAGCTGCCAATTGGGCTGTTGGGATTTTTAATGCCGGCTCGCGAGCGGATAATCGCGTCAACCACCTTGATGATTGGTTCTTCCTGGCCGATAACCCGTTGTTTTAAGGTGTCTTCCAACGCCAGCAGTTTTTCCCGCTCGCCAGAGACCAGTTTGCTTAAGGGGATATTGGTCCAGTCGGAGATAATCTCAGCGATTTCTTCTTCGGTGACCTTTTCTCGTTTGAGACTATCTTCGTCGCCTTTTTCATCGGCTTTTCGTTTGATCGCCTCAATTTTGGCGGTTTTTTCGGGGATCAGTCCGTATTCCAATTCGGAGGCCTTGCGGTAATCGCCTTCACGGATCGCTTTTTCGCGTTCGTAGGTGAGCTGATTCAGTTCTTCCTGGAGGGATTTTAAGGTATCGGCTGACTGCTTTTCATTTTCCCATTGGATACTCATGGTATTGAAGCGTTCTTTATATTCAACCAGTTCTTTCTGGAGCCGTTCCAGCCGTTCCTTGCTGAGGGTGTCCTTTTCTTTTTTGAGGGCGACCTCTTCAATTTCTAGCTGCATCATCTTGCGGCGAACCTCGTCCATTTCTTCAGGCATCGAGTCCATTTCGGTACGGATCTTTGCACAGGCCTCGTCAATTAAATCGATCGCCTTATCGGGCAAAAAGCGGTCGGAGATATAGCGGTTGGATAAGGTGGCTGCGGCGACCAGGGCGGTATCAAGAATCTGCACCCCGTGGTAACGTTCGTAGGTGTCCTTTAAGCCACGCAGGATCGAGATGGTATCTTCGACCGTCGGCTCATCGACTAATACCGGTTGGAAACGGCGTTCTAAAGCCGGGTCTTTTTCGATGTGTTGTCGATATTCGTCGAGGGTGGTCGCCCCGATACAATGGAGCTCGCCACGAGCCAGCATTGGTTTTAACATATTGCCGGCATCCATGGCGCCTTCGGTTTTGCCGGCACCGACAATATTATGGAGCTCGTCAATAAACAAGACGATTTCACCGTTGCTGTCGACCACTTCTTTTAGGACTGCTTTGAGGCGTTCTTCAAACTCACCGCGGTATTTAGCTCCAGCTACCAGAGCACCCAGATCGAGGGCGATGATCCGTTTGTCTTTTAGTCCTTCAGGGACATCTCCGGCCACGATCCGCATTGCTAAGCCTTCGACAATGGCGGTTTTCCCAACCCCAGGCTCCCCAATCAGAACCGGATTGTTTTTGGTTTTACGGCTTAAGATCCGGATTGCGTGACGGATTTCAGAGTCCCGGCCGATCACCGGATCAAGCTTATTGTCGATGGCATCCTGGACCAGATCGTGACCGTATTGGTTTAAGGCCTCATAGGTGACCTCGGGATGGTCGTTGACGACCCGCTGTCCACCGCGGACTTCTTTTAAGACATTTTCGACCTCTTTTTTAGCGATGCCATAGCGGTCCAGGGTTTCCACAGCTTTAGATTTTTTGCCCAGACTGTATAGCGCCAGCAAGATACACTCGACCGAAATATACTGGTCATCCAGTTTTTTTGCTTCTTTGTAGGATTCATTTAAGACCTTATCGGTATCGGCACTGACATAGATCTTGCCCTGCTCGCGGCCGGGTCCCGAGACACTGGGCATCCGTCCGATTTCGCGGCGCAGTTCTTCGGCAATGGCGTGGGAATTTTTGCCCAAACGGTCAAAGATCCGTCCGACAACCCCATTTTCCTGGGTAATCAGCCCCATCAGCAAATGCTCTGGTTCAATTTCCATGTGGTTATATTGACCGGCGATCAGCTCCGCCGTTTTGATTGCTTCTAATGATTTTTGGGTGAATAAGTTCATATCCATCGTTTTTACCTCGTTTCTTTGGTTTGGTTTTGGGGATCGCACAGGGGGACGGTTCTTTTGTGTCGTCAATGAGAGAAAATTAGGTTGACACAAGAAAAACCGTCCCCCTGTGCTTACCTGTGTCTTCTGGGAAAAAATTAGGTTGACACAAGAGGAGCCGTTCCCCTTTGCTTCTTACCTTTTACTTACCCTTTACTTCCCTTTTGCTTACCTTGTGTTTACTTTAATCGTGGTTTCTTTTTTTGTAGTCTTCGCGATAAATGGTTTCCAGGATGGTGATCAGGTCTGTTAGTTCGGCTTCATCGACTTGTGAAAAATAGGCATTCATGGCGCGGTCGATCATTTTTAGGTAGCGGGTCAGGTTGTCGGTGACGGTTTCGATGTCCTGGGTTAGCTCGCCTTCATTCTCAAAGGCCCGGACAAACTTATGGTTGGTTAAGTTTTCTGCCAAATCTCGATGATCAGCTCGCTGTTCTTTTTCAATGCCAGCAATCAGCTTGAAAAATTCGTCGAAATGATCATTCAGATTTTCAGACTTGGTTCGGGAGCTGATTTTTAGGACGGCATATTTACCCCGTTTGCTGCTGATAAATTCGTAACTGTAACGCACCTTGGGGCGATACTTATATTTCAGGCTTTTGCCGAATTGTATGCTGGAATTCTTATTGATTTGGCTGACTGACAAGGTATCGCTGAAATTTTCGTCAAGCTGTTCGAGAATTTTTTGGATTTTCTGTTCCGGCGTTACCAGGCCGATTTTTTCGGCCAGGATATCATTGATCAGTTGGGAGCGGTTGGTGTTATTTTCATAGGCAATCTGGTCAATCTTTTCAACTATTTCATCAAATAGCATTAAACTGTACACGCTTTTTATCATCTCATCACTCCTTTTGTTTAAATTATAGTATTTGATTATTATTTTGTCAATCATATTATGTATATTCGGGTGCATTTTATGGGTTTTTTAAGTTTTTCGCACAGGGGGACGGTTCTTTTGTGTCATCCATAAAAAAGAAATAAGGTTGACACAAGAAAAACCGTCCCCCTGTGCTTCGCCTTTGCTTACCTTACTGTCCTCTATAGAAAAGAAATAGGGTTGACACAAGAAAAACCGTCCCCCCGTGCTTCGTCTCCCTTTGCTCCGCTGTCCCCCTTTGCTCCACCTTTGCTTACCTTACTGTCGCCCTTTGCTAAACTAACCCTAAAAAAAAAGACCTGAATGCAGTAAGCTGCATTCAGGTCTTGGTTTTATTTTATTTACTGTTGTGATTTGCTTTAGATTAAGAACAATGGTGCAAATACTAATGATACGATGGTCATCAGTTTGATTAAGATATTGATTGATGGTCCGGAGGTATCCTTGAATGGATCTCCTACGGTATCGCCAACAACTGCGGCTTTATGGGCATCGCTGCCTTTTCCGCCGTGGGCTCCGCCTTCAATAAATTTCTTGGCATTGTCCCAGGCGCCACCGGCATTGGCCATGAAGATTGCCATTAATACCCCGGTAACCAGAGCTCCGGCTAAAAGTCCGCCCAGGGCATCAGCGCCGAGAACTAGACCCATCGCTAAAGGAGCGGCGACTGCCATTAAACCAGGAACGATCATTTTCTTAAGTGCCGCTGCGGTTGAAATATCAACGCATTTGGCATAATCCGGTTTTTCAGTTCCAGCCATAATACCTGGAAATTCCCGGAATTGGCGACGAACTTCTTCGATCATTTCATTGGCTGCTGAGCCAACGGCTTCCATCGTTAAAGCAGAGAACAAAAATGGTAACATCCCACCGATAAATAAACCAATGATAACATTGGGATTTAAAATATCAATGCTGGCTAAACCAACTGTTTGCGCATAAGAAGCAAACAAGGCTAAGGCCGTTAAGGCTGCCGAACCAATCGCAAAACCTTTACCAATGGCAGCAGTCGTGTTACCAACGGCATCCAGCTTGTCTGTGATTTCGCGGACTTCTTTAGGTAATTCTGCCATTTCGGCAATCCCGCCAGCATTATCGGCAATTGGACCGTAAGCATCGACAGCAATGGTCATCCCACAGGTCGACAGCATCCCAACGGCTGCTAAGGCAATTCCGAAAAGACCAAATGCACTATAGGCGACAAAAATTGCCACTGCCATCGCTAAGATTGGGAACATGGTCGATTTCATCCCGACTGCTAAACCACTGATAATAGTGGTAGCCGCTCCGGTTTCTGATTGCTGAGCAATGTGCTGAACCGGTTTGTAATGCTCTGATGTATAATACTCCGTTAATTTACCAATAACAATGCCGACTGCTAAACCGGCAACAATGGCAATAAAGGCTAAATAGCCGCCAGTAAAGTAGATCGATAAGAAGTAAGAAGCGATAACGACCAGAATACCACTGACGTAGGTACCCATATCCAGCGCCCGTTGCGGATTTCCGCCTTCTTTACCGCGGACAAAAAAGGTTCCGATAATTGATGCTAAAATACCAACTGCTGCTAAAAGCATTGGGAATAAGATCCCATTATAACCATCAAGAACTAAAGCACCCAAGGTAATCGCCGAGATAATTGAACCGACATAAGATTCAAATAAATCCGATCCCATTCCGGCAACATCACCAACATTGTCACCAACGTTATCGGCAATAACCGCAGGATTACGCGGATCATCCTCAGGAATACCGGCTTCAACCTTACCAACCAGGTCAGCGCCAACATCGGCTGCTTTGGTATAGATCCCACCGCCAACACGCCCGAACAGCGCAATTGAAGATGCTCCCAGACCAAAACCGGTGACAATGGTTACATCACCAAATAATAAATACAAAATACTGACGCCTAGCAAGCCCAAACCAACAACACACATCCCCATTACGGCACCACCGGAAAAAGCTACTGAAAGCGCTTTGTTCATCCCGCTGGTTTTAGCCGCATTGGCGGTTCTGACGTTGGCTTTGGTGGCAACCTGCATTCCGAAGAATCCGGCCAGGATTGAAAAAATCGCCCCAACCAGAAAACATACCGCAGTGGTAAACCCTAAGCCAGGTGTCACGGTTAAAATAACAAATAAGACAGCTACAAAAATCGCGATCATTTTATATTCACGTTTTAAGAATGCCATCGCACCCTCGTGGATATATCCCGCAATCTCCTTCATTCTGTCGGTGCCGGCGTCAACTGCTGTTACCCGTTTTGCAAAAACGAGCGCAACAAGCAACGCCACGACTCCAATGGCTGGAGCCAGAAACAATAATTCCATTCTCAATTTCCCCCTGTAAGTTTTTGCACCTCTCTAGTTCAGATGCCTGTTATGATACGATTGAATAAACGAATGCCGACAACATGAATAAAACACCAGAAATCTTAGTTGCTCTTTCCAAAACACCTTCAAATCCCTTGGCTTTTTTCTTTCCAAATAAGGTCTCAGCACCACCTGCGATGGCTCCTGACATTCCGGCTGTTTTGCCTGGCGATAAAAGTATCGCGGCAATCAAAACAATGCTGGAAATCAGTAAAACGACCAGTAAAGCTTCTTTCATA
>JAHIQT010000012.1 GCA_018903255.1 Bacillota bacterium
GGGTGACGCTGCCCCTGTGGTCTTATCTTAATCGAAAATACTAAGATCAATAATATTAAAATCAAAAACGCTAGTGGCTTTTAAAAGCGAATGCGATGCTAGCAAGTGGCTAGATTAAAAGCGTCTAGAAATGACGATTAGCAAGGAGAGCAGAACCATGAAAAAGCAGATAGCAGTGGTCGGCGGTGGTTATGGTGGCCTGACGCTAGCCTTTTTTCTTGAAAAAGCCGGCCATGCAGTGACCGTTTTTGAACAAGAAGAGCGGGCGGGTGGCCATCTCTGCACCGTCTTTCATAAAAAAGAGTGCTGTGAACTGGGCGTGGTGCTGGGAACCTCAGAAGCATTGATCAAGTTTCTCCGCCACTTAGGTGTCAAGGCCGAGTACAAGTATTTTCACCGCAATTTTTTAGGAGCAGATGGAAAAAAACAGGCACAGATCGCTCCTGGTGAAATTGCTGCTTTTCAGGAGCAATTAAAGCGACTGCCGGAAATTCTGGCGCCGTATCAAGGCGCCTTAAATGCGCTGGGCTGGGAAAACATTCCCGACGCCTTGACGCAGTCCTTTGAAGCATGGTGCCATGAAAATAATCTCCACACCTTGCTTAAGGTTTATACCCCCCATCTGGTCGCCTTTGGCTTTGGGAAGTCAAGCGAGATTCCGGCCATCTATGCCCTAAAGTATTTGGATCTGATGACCCTGTCATCGATGATTGAGTCGCGGAAGCTGATTGCCTTTAGCAATGGCGCTACCGAAATCATGACGAGACTGGCACAAAAGTTGGAAGACCTCCGCTTAAATACCCCCGTTACCGGCATTATCCCCGGAGAGCATCACCGGGTGACGATTGCAAGTCCCGTCGGCAAGGAGGATTTTGATGCGGTGGTGATCACCGTGCCGCTAGATCAGTCAGTGATCCAATCCCCGGAGCATGCCAGTCTGATGGGCTGCTATAGAAGAAAAGCCTACAATGTGCTGGCCTATGTGGCGCAGCAAAACTACCGTACCACTACTTATTTTAGCCATAATTTTGAAAAGGAAGGGCACCTGTTGCTTTTGTATAGCAGTAAACCGGATAAGCCCGGCGCGTTGTTGACCGCCTATGCCACCGGCGAGCTGCCGATTAAGGATTTGAAAGCCCAGATTGACGTCGATCTGAAAGTGGCTGGCTTTAAAGCCGACCGCCTGTTTGCCTATAAACAGTGGCAGACCTTTCCCCATGTCAGCGGGGCCAAAATAAAAGATGGCTTTTACGATCAGGTAAAGACCTGCCAGGGCAAGCAGGGGATTTATTTTTCGGGCAGCCTGACCTGTTTTCCGACCCTCGACAAACTGACCCAATACCTCAGCGATTTTGCCAACCGCTATTTTGGATCTGAGGAGTAGTTATTTAGTTTAGCTTGCTGTTTACAGAATTGTACTAGCAGCAGGGGTTCCCTATGAAGACATCCCGTCAAACTGTTAACACCAAGTGAAAACAGCTGGCGGGATGTGTTTTTATGCGCTGTTAAATTGTTGTCAAAGTTATTTGGATAGCATATAATCAATGCAAAGAAGCAGCTGAAAACAATTACAAAACTGATGAACTGCCGTCTGCTTGACTGCTGCTTTCTGACAAACAATTGTGTTGTGGAAACCAACAGCCAAGCACCTATCGTTTGGTAAGGTGAGTCTTGTAATTAGCAAAGAACAAGGGAAAGCGAGAAATAAAATGGAAATTTACAAGGTTCTGGAAATTAAAAAAAGCGTTTATGAGAATAACGACCGCGAGGCAGATTTACTCAGACAGGAATTAAAAAAGGAGCAGACCTTTTTATTGAATCTGATGTCATCACCAGGCTCGGGAAAAACAACAACCCTGCTTAGAACCATTGAAGCACTAAAAGATGAGCTGCGCATTGCCATCCTAGAAGCCGATATCGACTCAGATGTGGATGCCCATGCTGTCGCCAAAACGGGAACCCGGGTGATTCAGCTCCATACCGGTGGGATGTGCCATCTCGATGCCGGGATGACCCGCCAGGGTCTGGAAGGGATTGGCACCGATCAAACCGATCTGGTGGTGCTGGAAAATGTCGGTAACCTGGTCTGTCCGGCTGAGTTTGATACCGGTGCCTCTAAAAACGCGATGATTCTGAGTGTCCCGGAAGGCGATGATAAACCACTAAAATATCCGCTGATGTTTTCGCTGGTTGATGTGCTGCTGATCAATAAGATCGATGTAAAGGAGCATTTTGATTTTGATCTGGCGGTGCTGCGGGAGCGGGTTAAAAAATTAAACCCCAACCTGGTTGTCATCCCGATATCGGCCAAAACTGGCGAGGGTATCGGGGAATGGGCCGACTGGCTGCGCGGGGCGGTAAAAAGCTGGAATCAGCCGGAATGACCAGAAGCGTGTCAAGACCGAGACCAGTGCGATGCGTTTTAGGCGTTGTTTATAAATTTGGAATCACTTATGGCTAGGGTGTCGTAAGCAGTTTTGACCGGGTTGACATACATTATGTTGATATAACAATCACTCGGAAATCAATATGTTGTACAGCAAACGGCTTGAATTGAGTTTTGACACCGCAACCACTTATTGATAAATAAAAATTGAGAAGTAAAATTATAAAAATAGAAATAGAGGAGCTCAAATGAATAATAAATCAGAACCGACAAATTTTAACAAGTCAACCCGCTTCAATTTTGCCTTAAGCTGGGCGGATGTCAATGACCGGCCCTATCGTCAGGAAATTGTTGATCTGGCCAATAAAATTGGCCGTACCAAGGCCGGAACCGGCCGCGAAGCAATTCCCTATGGGCCTGAGTATTATGCCCTGGCGCCAATTCTTGATCCCTATCAGGCCAAGATTGCGATGCAGCTGGCATTTCGGGAAAAGATGACTGCACAAGCCGTCGCGACCGCCGCCGGGGAACCACTTGATCAAGTAAAGGCCGCTCTTGAGCATATTGCCTGGGCTGGGGTTGCCTTCGTCAATACCGTCGATGGGGTAGATCTATACTGGCAGGATATTTTTGTCCCCGGTCATTTGGAAATGATCAACAATAACAAAGAACTAGTCGCCAAACATCCGGAAGTTGCGGAAGCATTCTATTATTTTGGCGGTAAAAAAGGTCCCATGGCTGTTGGCATCATGCCAATTGGTAGCGGTCCGATGCGGGTTTTACCGATTGAACGGGCCATTGATGGCAATTCTAAAAAAGTGACCTATGAAGAGGTGTCTCACCATTTAAATGAAGCGAGTGTTTTTTCAGTCTCGGATTGCTCCTGTCGAACCTCCCGGGAAGCCATGGGCGAAGGTTGCGGCCACTTAAAAGAAGAAATGTGTATTCAACTGGACCATGCGGCCGAGTATTATATCAAAACTGGTCGGGGACGGGAAATCTCCAAAGCGGAGGCCTTTGAGATCATCAAGAAAGCCGAGGACAATGGCCTGATGCATTCGGTTCCCAATCTCGATAGCCCGGGACACACCCATGCCATTTGTAATTGCTGCGGCTGTGGCTGCTATGCGATGCGGCTGGCCAACGAATACTTAAACAATGACATCGTCCGATCCAATTATAAATCGGTGGTTGATGAGAGCAAATGTGTCGCCTGCGGGGAATGCGTCGACGTCTGTCCGACTAATGCCATCAGACTGGGCCAGAAACTTTGCACTAAAACACCACTTGACGAGACCATCACCAAGGTGACGCCGCGCAATACCGAATGGCAAGAAGACAAATGGAACAGCGATTACCGCATCAACCGCAAAAATGCCCTGGATTCGGGAACTGCTCCCTGTATTACCAAATGCCCGGCCCATATCCCGGTTCAGGGTTATATTAAACTGGCCTCCCAGGGACGCTATACCGAGGCGCTGGAGCTGATTAAAAAGCATAATCCACTGCCGGCCGTCTGCGGACGGATCTGTCCGCGGCTATGCGAGGAAGATTGTACCCGCGGCGATATTGACCAAGCAGTCGCGGTTGATGATATCAAAAAGTTTATCGCCGAAAAGGATTTGGAACTGGCCTCCCGTTTCATCCCGGTTAAGCGACACGATTACAGCGACAAGAAAATTGCGATCATCGGTTCTGGCCCATCGGGACTGACCTGCGCCTATGATCTGGCTATCGATGGATACGATGTCACCGTTTTTGAAAAAGAGCGCCGCCTGGGCGGGATGCTGACCATGGGGATTCCTTCGTATCGACTGGAAAAGGACGTATTAGACGCAGAAATTGAGGTGATTAAAGAGCTGGGGGTCAAGTTTGAAACCGGCGTCGAAATTGGTCAGGATATGACCCTTCAGGAACTGCGAAAGCAGGGGTTTAAGGCCTTTTATGTGGCGATTGGCGCCCAGGATGGACGCACCCTTGGGATTGACGGCGAAACGGCTCAAGGGGTCTTTAGCGGAGTCGATTTTCTGCGCCGCACCAATTTAGCCGAAGCAATCGATGTTAAGGGTAAGCTTGTGGTAATCGGCGGCGGCAATGTGGCCATTGATGTAGCTCGCAGTGCGACCAGACTAGCAGGCGTCAGCCAAACTGATTTGTACTGTCTGGAAGCCCGCGATCAGATGCCCGCTCATCCTGAGGAAGTGACCGAGGCGGTGAGTGAGGAAATTGCTGTTCATAATGGCTGGGGACCAACCCGGATCGTCAGCGAAAATGGCAAGGTCACCGGGGTGGAGTTTAAGCGCTGCCTGTCGACCCTTGACGTTGCTGGTCGTTTTAATCCCCAATTTGAAGAAGCCGACCGGATCGTGGTCGCCTGTGACAATGTGATCCTGTCAGTCGGACAAACCTATGCTTATGGCAATTTGTTTGCCGGTGAAGCGGTTGAGCTGAGCAGCCGTAACACCGTGGTCGTCGATCCAATCACCTTACAGTCTTCAAGAGCTGACATCTTTTCTGGTGGCGATGTCGCCAGCGGACCCAAACTGGCTATAGACGCGATTGCAGCCGGTAAAGAAGCGGCGGTATCGATCCATCGCTTTGTCCAAAAAGGGCAGTCACTAGTGTTTGGCCGCGATAATCATAGCTATACGATGCTGGACAAGGATAATCTCGATGAGCACATCGATTACGACGGCAGCGAGCGACAACGGATTGCCCATGTCGATGGCAAGGTCTCGAAAACGACCTTTAAAGATTTGCGCGGGGTTTTAACTGAAGCGCAGATCCAGAAAGAAACAGCCCGCTGTTTAAGCTGCGGTGCCAGCAAGGTTGATGAGTATCTATGTGTCGGCTGTGGCGCCTGCACCCTGAAATGTAGATTTGAGGCGATTACGTTAGAACGGGTTTATGATGAGATGGGCTATGAACTTGATGACTTGCCAAAAGCAGTCCTTAAAAAAGCCCTCGGCCGAAAAGCCAAAATCATGCTGAACAAGGTCAATCCTTTTTCAGAAACACGATAAGTTGGTTGTTTAACTAAAGAAATAGAAAAAGAGGTGTCAGGCCATGCATGAACTTGGGATTGTTTATGAAGTGATTAAAATCGTTGACGAATTTGTTATAGCAAATGATTTAACTAAGGTGGATAAGATAATTTTGGAGATCGGGCAATTGTCACAGACGATACCTCATTTTGTCGAGGCCTGTTACCCAGCGGCTGTCAGTGACACTCCTTATCAAGAGACTAAACTGGAAATCATTGTGCTGCCGGCCAGGGGGGAGTGCCAGCTTTGCCATGAAATTTTTAATGTGGTTGACCACCGCAAGATTTGCCCAAACTGTCAGGGTGAAGATTTCAGTTTGATATCCGGCCGGGAGTTTAATATCAAGGAGGTTGTCGCCTATTAAGATGGGGCGACGACCACGTGTGCTTGATTAATAAATGATCCATAATAAATCCTTTTAGCTTTATTTTTCCGGGAATTCTGCTATACTAAGTTTATCTTTTAAACGAAACTAATAAAGGAGAACCTATGCCCGATAAACGATTTAACCTGGAGGATTATCTTAAGCGGATTGATTATAGCGGGGACAGCCAGGTTGGTGCCAAAAGCCTGAAACAACTGCATCTTGGCCATGTGATGAGCATTCCCTTTGAAAACCTCGACGTTTTTGAAAGAAAGAATATTTCGCTGGAACTTGACGATCTTTTTGAGAAGATGGTAAAAAACCGTCGCGGCGGTTACTGTTTTGAAATGAATAGCCTCTTTGCGGCGGTACTGACCGAGATGGGCTTTTCGCTGACCCGCCACCTGGCTCGGGTCTATCATGGCGGTTTTGACAACTCGGGTAAAACCCATATGGTATTGCTGGTGGAAGCCGACGGTCAGAAGTGGGTCTGTGATGTGGGCTTTGGTGGTAACAGTCTGGCCGCACCGCTGTTATTTGAGGAAGGCCTGGAGCAGCAACATCTAGGCCGTATTCATCGGGTGATGGCCGACCCGGTTTATGGTTACCGGGTGGAGTTTAAAACTGCCACCGGTTTTGAACCCATCTACGCCTTTACGTTGGAAGCCTGCTGTCCGGCCGATTATCTGATCGCCAATCATTATACTGCCACTTACCCGGAATCCTTCTTCAGGCAGGCACAGATGTGCGCCCTGGTCACCGCAACCGGTAAAATCACCTATTTTGACGGCAGTTTAAAGATTGCCGACGGTGAGACGCTGACCGAAACCACCATCACCGGCGATGCCGCAATCAAAGACGCCTTGAAAAGCTATTTCGGAGTGGAATTGTCTTAAAAGCTGGTACTAAAAAAGCAACAAACGCTGATGGCGGTTTGTTGCTGAGGTTGTCGAATACTGCCGTACCGACCAATTGTTAATCTGTTGTTCGCTGCGGAATCGGACAGGCTATCGCCATGTCCGCTCCGATGCGTACAACATGATGTAACAATTGTCGGTACTGGGTCGTGCTTCTGAACAAACTGGTTACTAAAAAAGCAACAAGCCTTTAATCGGTTTGTTGCTTTTGCGTTTTAAGAGTTATTTCTGGGTGGCCAGGAAGGCGTCTATTTCGGCGGCGGTGGGCAGCGATGGCTGTGCACCGAGCTGGGTGCAGGTCAAGGCGCCAGATGCGCTGGCATATTTAGCTGCTTCAACCAGGTCGCCCATTTCGACAAAGGCCTTGGCCAGGGTTCCGGTGTAGGCATCGCCGGCGGCGGTGGGATCGATGGCGTCAACCTTGTAGGGCGGTACCATGACATCCAGGCCATCGCCATAGAGATAAGAGCCGCGTTCGCCTAATTTCAGCACCACAAATTTACAACCATTGCGCTCCATCAGTTTTTTGGCGGCTGCCCGACAAGATTCTTCATCAGCGGGGTAGATGCCAACCAGGGCTTTGGTTTCAGTTTCGTTGGGGGACAGGATGGTTACCGGTGGCAGTTTTTCCAGCGGATAATCCTGCGCCGGGCCGGCATCCAGAACCGTGAAAATGCCTTTTTTATTGGCCAGTTCAATCGCCTTGGCATTGGTTTCCAGCGGAATTTCAAATTGTAGCAAGACGGCATCAAAGTCATTTTCAAAGACTTTTTCCAGTTCGTCGGGAGGGGTCAGCATATTTGCGCCCGGGAAGATGATCAGGCGGTTTTGGCCGCTGTCTTCCAGGGTGATAGCCACAAAACCGGTATTAGCACCATCTTTAACGATGGTATAGGTGGTGTCCACTCCTTCTTTTTTCCAACAATCCAAGAGATATTCACCGTTTGTATCATTGCCAACAGTGGCATAGGCGGAAACCTGGGCGCCGGTTCGGGCGGCCGCTACTGCTGCATTGCTGCCCTTTCCTCCAGGAGCATTGCGGTAGTCGTGCCCTAAAACACTTTCACTGGGTTCTGGTGCCCGTTCGCACCGAAGAATAAGATCCATCATCACACTGCCGACTAATAGAATTTTAGCTGCCATAAATAGCCTCCTTAAAATTTACCGGGTCAGATCAGGGTAAAAGCATTCATTACACCTAGGGGACGACAGGACAGACGTCGAACAAAATGATCCCACTGGTATGAAAATGTTACACTGATTCCGGTGGATTGTTTACATATGCAAACATTATCACGAGATGAAGACGCTGTCAATTAGATCATGTGGCAATATATTGACACAAATCTGCAAAAAAATGAGCCATTTAAAATTGCCAAGGAGATTATTTTGCATTCATATTCGCGTGGTGGCCTTGCCTCAAACTTAAAAAGTGATAATTTAAGGAGATTTGCGCTTTCTAATTGACAAAAGCCCAGCTTTTGTTTAGAATGAGTTCAATGAAAATCTCAGTGAAAATAAGCTTTGAGAGTGGTATTGTCGAGATATTGCGATAGACACTCTTTTTTAGTCGGATAATAAAGACGATTCGGAGATTGTTTGACAAAGCCTGAGAAATCAAACAGGAGAAGAATGAATGAAGAAAAAAATTTCCAAGCCGATACTGATCGGCGGTATTTCACTGATCGTTAGTGCGGTCTTGATCGGCTTTGTCCTACTGATGATTTTTGGAGGCGATAAAGAAGAAGTTAGCACCGATCCGCTGAATCTCTATAATAAGGTGCTGGTGGGGATGCCTAAAGAAGAGGCCGAAAAGTTGCTAAAAGTAGAAGGTTCAGCTAAGGGCAAAGGCTTTAACTATGTCGATGAGAACACAGGCTATGGGGTAACCGTCAGCTATAAGGTTATCAGCATCGAAGACATGGAGGAAGGCGAAGCTGCAGAAGCAGCAGAAACCACTGAGGTGGTGGTCTTTAAACAACTCTTTGTGCCAGATAATAGCTACCTCGATGGCCTAGTCAACGCCAATGTCACGGCCGATCAAGTCAATTCACTGACAGAAGGGATGACCTATGAGGAAGTCAAGACTATTTTCGGCGGGACAGATGGTACCGAAATCAATTCAGCTTATAATAGAAAAGACGCGACCACACCTTATTCGGTCAAGGCCTGGTTTAATCCTGATCATTCGGTCGCCTATATTACTTTTCTGGGCTATCAGGGGACAGTAATGGTCTTTGAATTCCGTCCCGGTCAATAAAAAAAACGCAACCTGCCACGGTTGCGTTTTTTTTATTAATTTATTATTTGCTTTTTAGTACCGCAATGATTTCTTCGATAATGGTGTCGGCATCGTCATAAGGGATCTGGCAGGTGCCCACCATGTGATGGCCGCCACCGCCGTACTTAAGCATTAGCTTGCCGATATCAGCAGTACAGCTGCGGTTTAAGATGCTATAACCGCAGGCAATCGAGACATTTTGTTTTTGTTTGCCATCAACGATCCAGAGCGATACATTCTGGTCAGGGAAGATGCTGTAAATCATAAAGCGGTTACCGGTGTAGATGGTTTCGACATCCCGTAAATCGGTAACAAGGACATTATCGATAAGCGCGCTATGGGCGGTAACCATTTCGGTAAAGAGTCGCGCCTGATCGTTGTAAAGTTCAACCCGTTCCTTGACGTCCGGCAATTCGAGTATTTCTTCAATTGACAGGTTTCTAAAAAGGTTGATCAGTTCTTCCATTAACTGGTAATTGCTGATTCGAAAATCTCGGAATCGACCCAATCCGGTGCGGGGGTCAGAAATGAAGCCCAGCAGGATCCAGCCGGTCGGGTTTAAGATCTCGTCGCGGGTAAGATTTCCAGAGTCGACCTTATCGACTGAAAAAATCATCTCTTGATAATTGGGAAACTTTTCCTCTCCACCATAATAGTCATAAATGATCCGGGCAGCAGAAGGTGCCAAGCGGCTCTCGCCAGCCACCCCAGGATGCCATCCCATCCGGTCTTTCTCAGATGAATGGTGATCAAACCACATGCCGCAACCGGGTACATAAGGAACATTGGCCAGTACATCATTTTCAGTGGGGGAAAAGAGACCATCCTGCAGGTCTTTGGGATGAACAAAAATCCAGTCGTCAATGATGCCGGCTTCTTTTAACAGCATGCCACAGATTAAACCGTCAAAATCCGAACGAGTAACTAAACGCATATGAAACCTCCTAAAGAAAAAATAATAGCTAAATGCCACTTTAAATATAAAAGCCGACGGGGCTGTTAATATCAGTAAGAATTTAGAAACAGTTTTTATATTGTACCATTTAAGATGGTAATTTTCCATCTTTTCAATAAAAAATTCTCGAAACAATTGGGACATTAATTAAGAGTCTTAAGAAAACTTGGGAATATTTATTAAAAAGTTTGCTTAATTGATTGGATCGTGTTATTATAAACAAGAACTTAAATTAACAGTAAATGAATTTAACAGTATTATTTTTTAATAGGTACTATGCTTTACAGTATTATCCTAATTTAGAAATGTAGTTGTTATCCGTATTACAGGATTTAGGGAATA
>JAHIQT010000013.1 GCA_018903255.1 Bacillota bacterium
CAACTCCAGCAATGGATTGACTCTCAGGCCTCTTTTATAAAGGCTTTGTTTAGTGAATTAAGCTGGGAAAGTTGAGTTATTAAAAAAAGAACTCCAATTTCTGATGGCTTCCTAAAGGAAAGCCCAGAGAAAGGAGTTCTTTTTCGTGTTGCAAAAGATAGCCAGTATTATTTTAACCCAAATTGGTAAAATATTTCATTGACAGCGATTACGGAGATAGATAAGATTAACAATAACAAATAAACCGGTGATTAATCTTGGCAGATTCAAAATATTTAATGTAGAGGGATAACAATGGATGCAAATGATCGGACAAAAGAACGGTTGGCCAAGGGGATAAAAACGCTGATGGTCAGTAAACCCTTAGATAAAATAACTGTTAAGGAAATTGTAGATCAAAGTGAATTAACACGACAGACATTTTATCGCTATTTTCAGGATAAATATGATCTGGTTAATTGGTATTTTGATAAATTGGCACAGCAATCAATCAAACAGATGGGGATCAGCCTGACTTTAGAAGAAGGATTGACTAAAAAATTTGCCTTTGTTCGAGCCGAAAAAGATTTTTTTGCGGCGGCCTTTAAATCCAGTGACTGCAATTCTATTTATGATTATGATTTGAATCTAATTAAGGATTATTATACCAATCGGATTATTAAAAAAACCGGGAAACCACTAGAAGCGGATGATCAATTTTTGTTGGAGATGTATTGTCAGGGATCCATGGATATGACCTTTAAATGGGTTACCGAAGGGATGGTGATGGAGCCGGCTGAGTTTGCTAAACTGCTGATCGATGCGATTCCGGAAAAGCTCAGACAATATCTGTTATTTTTGTAGATGGAGCTATTATATATAGAAAGACCAATTTTTATCTGATGATCGGAGACATCGGACAAAGGTTGGTTTTTTTAGTTTCAGCCAGGTTACACTTTGGGAAAATTGTCACTTATGTGACACTTGCTGGTTAGTGTCAATTGAATCGACATAGAAATTTGATAAAATTAAGAAAGAAAATGTAACTGTTTACAGTTGCAAAATATTTGGAGGTACTTTAAATGGCAAGAACCTATTATTTTCCACCAGTAGTAATCATGGAACCCGGTGCAATCGAACTGATCGCAGGGGAAATCAAACGCATGAACGTCAAAAAAGCCTTAGTTGTAACCGATGAGGTCCTGATCGAAGCAGGTATTGTAAAAGAAGTATTAGACGTCTTGGATGATGCTGAATTGGCTTATGTCATCTTCTCAGATGTTAAACCAAACCCAACGGTTGCTAATGTCAACGCCGGTTACCAGGCATTACAGGATAACGCTTGTGATTATGTCATTAGTATCGGTGGTGGATCACCTCAGGACACCGCTAAGGGCATCGCCATTTTGGCAACCAACCCCGGCGATCTTCGCGATTACGAAGGGATTGGTAAAACTGCCAATAAATCACTGCCCATCGTAGCCATTAATACGACAGCTGGAACCGCTAGTGAAGCGACCATTAACTATGTTATTACCGATGAAGACCGTAAACTGAAAATGGTTATTGTTGATCCGAACTGTCTGGCAGCGGTTGCTGTTAATGACCCAAACCTAATGGTCAAAATGCCAAAATCCTTAACCGCGGCTACCGGTATGGACGCCTTAACCCATGCCGTTGAAGGATACACCACCGCTGGTGCTTCCCGATTTACTGATTTATTTAACCTTGAAGCGATCAAAGCGATTTCTAGCAGCCTAAGAGCAGCGGTTGCCAACGGCGAAGATGTCGATGCCCGGGATGGCATGGCGTATGGTCAATTTGTAACCGGTATGGGCTTCTCAAACGGTGGATTGGGAATCGTTCACTCGATGGCACATCAGTTAGGAGGCTTCTATGATCTGCCTCATGGTGTTTGCAACGCCATTCTGCTGCCTTACGTCGTAGCCTATAATGCCGATGCAGTTGGCGATCGTTTAGCCGCAGTTGCAGCCGCAATGGGTGTTGATACCGCGCACAAAAGCAAAGCAGAAATCAATGAATTGGCGATCGAAGCAATCAAAACATTATCAAAAGATGTTGGAATTCCATCGGGACTCGAAGAAATCGGCGTTAAGGAAGCAGATTTCAGTGAATTAGCGGATCTGGCACTGGCTGATATCTGCACCGGCGGAAATCCTAAATGCCCAACTAAAGAAGATGTGATTGCCATTTACAAGGCGGCTTTCTAAACCTAAGCAAGATTAAATAATCCAGTTTTAAGTGAACTTGTGAAAGAGGGGCAAACTAAAATTTGGAGGATGAGAAAATGACAACAACCGGAAAATTATTAGATATGGCAAAAAAAATGGCCGATGCGGCGGCAGCAAAAGCAATTGAAATCGATGTTCCAATGGTTATTGCAATCTGTGACAAACATGGTAACCCAGTGCTTTTCAACCGGATGGAAGATGCCTTGTTGGCAAGTATTGATATTGCAACAAACAAAGCTTACACAGCAGCGGCATTAAAATGCGGCAGTCACGAAGTGGCGGAAGCATCTAAAGAAGCAGGGTCATTATTTGGTCTGGCTTCCTGTGATAAGGGTCGAATGGTTGTTTTTGGCGGTGGAATGGTCATTAAAGAAGATGGCCTGATTATCGGTGCAATCGGCGTTAGTGGCGGAAGCGTTGCAGAAGATATGATCGTGGCTCAGGCTGGCTTAGACGTTCTCTAGAAAAATAGGTTCTATTGTCTAAATGAAGAGGATCTGTCCTAATTGGATAGATCCTCTTTTGTGCGATTATTTTTTAAAAGTCAGTTAGCGACGCAAATGTCTTTCCCGCGATTTGAGAAAATCGCGAAATTGCTTTATGGTAAAAAGGCGCATCGATTATTATTGGGAAGATTATTTTTCTAAAGCTCAAAATGTCGGGGATAGTGATAATCCTTTTCCATCGGTAAAAAGACATAACCTTCGGCCTGAAGGGTTTCGATCACAATTGGCATCGCTTTGCGGCTGGATTCTTTGAGCTCGGCATGTGACAAAACAACTGAGACATCATATTTGCGGCAGCCTTCAATAATTGTCTGGGCAATCACATCAGAGGGTGGCGGCTCGGCACAGCCATCACCGGAGGAAACATTCCAGTCACTGTAGTTCCAACCGCGGCTGACAATCCCTTTGACACAGGCCTCACTAGAATTAGTTGAGCCTCCGGGAAAACGGAAGACGTGGCTGGTTTCGGTTTGGCCGGTTATCGTTTTGTGAAACTGATCAAGCGCATCAACATCGGCAAAGAAGGCTTCCGGGTTATCATAGAGACTGTAGTCGTGGCTGCTGGTATGATTGGCCAGGGTATGGCCTTCATCAATAATTCGACGATACATGGCTGCGGCATTTTCATTGTCGTGGCGGGTGGTAAAGAAGGTGGCTTTTACATCATAATCATAAAGGATATCGAGAAGCGCACCGGTATTGGCACTAGGACCATCATCAAAGGTTAGAAAGACGACCTTGATGCCGGCGGTGTCACCACTTCGCAGACGTGACTTGATATCAGCAAGGGGATCATCATCAGTATCAGAAGCGGGGGGATCGGTTTTGGTAATCGTACTGGGATAATTGTTTACCTTGGCCGGCTCTGATTTTGACCCATTGGCTTGCGATGAATTAACCGTCTCAGACGTTTGGGCGACTTGTTTATGGGAATGGAAAGCGGTGGCTATTTTTGATGTTAAAAAAAACAATGATAGCGGGATCATCACCAAAAGCGTTAGACTCAAGACAGAAAAGGTCAGGAATCGGGGCAAGTTTTTTATTCTTAATTTTTTAGTGGATTTCTTTCGCATTGCTACCTCAATCATCACAAATCAGGTCAAAGCTACCAGCTTCATCTGCGGCAACCTGCCTAAGCTGATTGTAGCATAAAAATGAGCGAAATGTGAAATATATTTCTGTTTTTTTTAGAATTAAATAGAATTTTTTTCAATTCAAGAAGGCTTGACATAGATTTATAAAAGCAACGATTTCTGGCAGTTAGTCGAGCTTGTTAAAACGGTTACAGAAGTTGCCGGAATCATAATTGCCGGTTGAATTTACGCCAAGCTTATGATAGCCTATTCTTATTTGGAGGAGAAGCTTATGGACATCAACGTCGTGATTAATCAGATGTTGGAGTTGTTTATGATTCTGACATTAGGTTATCTTGCAACAAAGAAAAAGGTGGTCAGTCCGAAATTTGGAACCCAGCTTTCTAATTTTATTTTAAGCATTACCCTACCAGGTATGATGCTGGCTTCGGTCGCCTCCATACCCGAGCAGACTGATCACAAAGAAGTTCTGATGATGTTTGCGATTGCCATTCTTTTTTATCTGGTGATGCCCTTTATTGCCTATTTAATTGCCAGAATACTACTGGTAAAAAGAGAAGACCGCCATTTATACATGTATATGACGATCTGGTCGAACGTCGGTTTTATGGGTTTTCCTGTGATCGCATCTATTTTTGGAGAGGGGGCAATTTTTTACGCCACCATTTTTAATCTCATTTTCAATGTCAGCAACTTTACCCTTGGAATTATGCTGATGTCAAAAGACGGCATCAAAGCCTTGGATAGGAAGAAGTTTTTATCCCCGGGAATGATCGCTTCAATTGCCGCAGTGACGATGTTTGCCTTTAAGTTGAAACTCCCCGAGCTGGTCAATGATACCTTAAAAACCGTTGGCAGTACCACTTCAGCTTTGGCGATGATTGTCATTGGCATTGCCTTAGCTGGAATTCCGATTAAAAGTGTTTTTACCGAGATCAGACTTTATCCCTATGTGATTATCAAGCAGATCCTGCTGCCCTTAAGTGCCTGGCTAGTTTTGAGAAATGTGATTACAAACCCCTACTTACTGGGAATCGTGATCGTCATTATTGCGATGCCGGTGGCGACTTCAGCAGTTCTTTTTGCCAACCGCTATGAAAATAATGTCGCTCTGGCGACCAAGGCGGTATTTATTACGACCCTGGCTTCAGTGGTCACCATTCCGATAATCAGTTACCTGCTGATGTGAATAAGCTTGTGCGGCGTGAATAAAGGGCTGGGCCTCATTTGTTTAAGCGATCGGACTGCAATCATTATTTAAGAAAAGACTATATTTATACGAAACGGTATGCTAGAATAGTTAGTAATTTAGTGGGAACTAAGAATGGTTCTTACAGAAACCGGAGAAATAATGATGGAATTAACAGAAGTATTAAATTTGGCCAATAGTAGTGGCTTTACCCGGGCAGCAGAACTTAAGGTGGCAACCATTGATTTAAATCCCCAGGTCAGACAAATGTGTGCTGACAACAAGTGTCAGATCTATGATACCAACTGGGCATGTCCGCCAGGATGCGGAAGCCTGGACGAATGCAGTAATAAGGTTAATCACTACAAGTATGGTGTAATTCTTCAAACCACCGGCGCATTGGAAGACAGTTTTGATTTTGAAGGTATGGAAGACATTAAGGAGAAGCACAACCAAAGCTTTGATCGACTGGTTAATGCGCTGTTTGACAAAAAAGCCGATATGCTGCCATTGGGCGACGGATGTTGCTCCTTATGTGAAAAATGCAGCTATCCCGATGAGGCCTGTCGTTTTCCCGAAAAGGCCTTCTCATCGATGGAAGCCTTTGGGATTCTGGTCAGCGACCTGTGTAAACTCAATAACCTGGACTATTACTATGGACCAAATACCCTTACCTATGTCGGTTGTGTATTGTTTAATTAAATCAGCCGATCAGTGAAGCAAACAATGATTATAGTTTTTGACTGGATTAGTCATTAAGCGCCCCTTAGCCAGATTCATTGAGGATAAGGGGCGCTTGCTTTTGATAGCGAAGCCTACAGTTTGAGAGCTGAAAAGCAGAGATGTGTAAAATTAACTTTTTTACTAATTAGTAAAAAAGTTAATTTTTATAAATAAAGGTTGACATAAACTTTAAATTGATTTAAAATTTGATTAAGTCAAGGAGTACTAACCGAGAAAAAGGAATTATCAGTAAGCTTCTGAGCATGTCTGTAATCGCTATCACCAAAAAAAGATTTGCTATTTTTTTGATGACAGACTGGATTTGAGCAGCAAAGTATCTGACAAAAGGAAACCGTTCATTGGCGCAGTTGGGGGAAATCGTCAATCAAACCAATAGCGTGCTGAAATATCATTAATAAATAATCAAACAGGAGGAAAAACATGTCAAAAATTCAAGAAGTCAAAGCAATGGTTGAAGCCGGAAAGTCTAAACTGGTGCCGGGACTGGTTCAGGAAGCCTTAGATGAAGGTCGTGCACCAACAGAAATTCTCCAAGCCATGGTAGATTCGATGAGCGTGGTTGGGGAAAAATTTTCAGCTGGAGATATTTTTGTGCCAGAAATGCTGATCGCGGCTAAGGCCATGTCAAAAGGTGTCGATGTGTTAAAACCCCTGATGGCTGGAGATCGATCGAACGCGCTGGGAACCTGTGTCATCGGTACCGTAGCTGGGGATCTTCACGATATCGGAAAGAATTTGGTTTCGATGATGATTGAAAGCGCCGGGTTTGAAATGGTTGATCTGGGAGTTGATGTATCAGCGGAAAGCTTTGTCCAGGCAGTTAAAGATAACGATAATGTCAAAATCGTCGCCTGTTCAGGACTGCTGACCACCACGATGCCAGCCTTAAAAGAAACCGTGGCCACCGTTAAAGCCGCTTACCCGGCGGTAAAAGTCATTGTTGGTGGAGCACCGGTTACGCCAGCATATGCCACTGAAGTTGGTGCCGATGGCTATGCGCCGGATGCCGGTAGCGCAGCGGTCAAAGCCAAAGAATTGGTAACGGCATAATCAGCACAAGGTATATTTATAAAAACTAGCCAAGCTCACGTCATTTCACAGATGCTTAGATCAAAATATAGGAGGTTTATACATGTTAACAAAAAGACAAAACCTATTAGAAACCATCAGAGGGGGAAAGCCTGATCGATTTGTAAAACAGTATGAGTTTATGAATCTGATTATGGAAGCACCAATCGGCGCGATGGTTGGCCCCGGTCAAACGATTAAAAATGGTTGGGGAATTACCTTTACCTGGCCGGAAGGACAATTAGGAGGGTTTCCAATTCATGACGATCAGCACAAGGTATTAAAAGATATTACTGACTGGAGAAATCAGGTTAAAGCACCAAGGGTCGAAACATCCGATGAAGCATGGGCAGCAGCGGTTGCCCATGCCAATGCCGTTGATCGCAATGAAGAGTTTGTAACTGCCTTTGTGGCACCGGGAATCTTTGAAATGACCCATCATCTGATGAGTATGGAAGATGCTTTGATGGCTCTGTATGAGGAGCCGGAAGATATGCATGATCTGATTGATTATCTGGTTGAATATGAACTGGCGTATGCCAAAGAAATGATCAGTCGGATCCATCCCGATTGTATCTTCCACCATGATGATTGGGGCAGCCAAATTTCTTCCTTTGTTTCGCCCCAAATGTTTGCCGAATTCTTTGTCCCGGCCTATAAAAAAATCTACGGCTTTTATAAGGACAACGGTGTTGAATTAATTGTTCACCATAGTGACTCCTATGCGGCCAATCTGGTTCCGGCGATGATTGAAATGGGGATTGACATCTGGCAGGGTGTGATGACCACCAACAACGTACCGGAGCTGATTAAAAAGTACGGCGGACAGATTTCCTTTATGGGCGATATTGACAGCGGTGTTGTTGATTTCCCGGGCTGGACCCCTGAAATTATTTTTGAAAAAACCAAAGAAGCCTGTGAACGCTGTGGAAAGCTCTACTTTATTCCGGGCGCAAGCCATGGCTTGAATTTTGGCTGCTTCCCGGGAGTTTATCAAGCGAATGATGAAGCCATTGACAAAATGACCGCGTTAATGTTCTGATTTAGAAACCTGACAAAAATTTTCTTTATTTTAACAAAAAAATAAAACCGCTGGAAAGATAATTTCCGGCGGTTTATTTTTTCGTTTTTTTTACTTGAAGGAGGCTGTTGGATTGCCATTTTCGATTTTGAGGGTGATCTCCGAAACGGTGAATAAATCAATTTCTGACCATTCAACTGTTGTTCCGGCCGAGTCAGCAACCATCAGATCCCAGTATTGTTCATCGACATCGGTATCAAAGGCAATATCAGTAGAGCTTCCAGTTGGCAGGGTATTGGTGGTTAAGATATCCTCGCCCCAGCTTTCCTCGCCGGTTGGTGAAACAAAGACTGCGTAAATTTCAATCCCGGTTTCATTAACGATGGTGAAATCCTGGGAATAAACGGTAGCTTCGTCCGCTGAGGAAGAATCATCCGCTGCCGATGAACCGCCACAACCGGCAAGAATAAACACCGATAGGGCAAGAACCAAGAACACACTTAAAAATTTCATTTTTTTCATTTCTACACCTCTAAATAAGTTTATGTTAAAACTATCATAACAACAATTAGTCTACAGAACAATTCAATTTCACGAATAAAAATAGCGTTTCGCGCTGAATTTGAGGTCTAAATGAATTGTGAAAGAGTCTTGAATATGATAAAATTAGCAAAAACAGTCAATAAATCAATGGTCAGATGGAGGACAGCGTGGTTTATATAGCAGTTTGTGAAGATGAACAGGAGTGCCGGGATAAAATCAAAACGCACCTGAATAATTACGGAGTCAGCAATAATCATGATTTTGAGGTGGCTTTTTTTTCAGCAGCCGAGGAATTTTGGGAAAACTTTCAGGCTGGCTATTTCAATATCGTCTTTCTAGATATTTATCTGGAAAATGGTAACGGCATCGAGATTGGTAAAAAACTCCGGAGCCAAGGTGAGGCCTGTCAAATTGTCCTGATTACCTCAAGCAGGGATTTTGCTATCGAAGGGTTTGAGTTGGAAGCCCGACACTATATTATCAAGCCAATCACAGCAGAAGGAATTGGTGAAGCCCTGAATCGCTGCCTGGCAATGTTGTCAGAGGATAACACCGGGGTTTTAATTCCCGTTGGAAAACTTGAACTCGCGATTCGCCGGAAAGATATAATGTATGTGGAAGTTTTTAATAAGGTTTCTGTGATCCATACCACTCGGGAAGAAATTAAAACCTATATGCCCTTATCTCAGATTGAGAGCTTGTTGGGAGGCGCGCCTTTTTTGCGCTGCCACCGTTGCAGTATTGTTAACATGAATTTTATTGCAGACTATACCACTACTGACTTTATCATGAAAAATGGCGATCAGGTCGCGATTCCAATAAGCAACAGTGTGGCAGTCCGACAAAAATATCTGGACTTTGTATTCAACCGATTAAGGGGTGCAGCTGATGCCCAGTAATAGTCTTAATATCATCTGGGGGATTGGCTTGTCAATTTTGCCCTATTTTATTTTAGCTTTTATTCCAGTATGGGATCAGCTCCGGTATTCCAAGAAAACGGTCATTTTCCTTGCAAGCCTGTGCATGGTGCTAAATATTGTATCCGTAATATTGATCATCGCATGGGTGCCGGAATGGGATCGGTTACGTTTTTTTCACAGCGTTTTTTTCCTGCTTTTATATCTTGGGGTTTATACGGCGGTGGTTCAGGGAACACCCTCTAAACTCCTGTTTGTCGGATTTCTGGTCAAAAGCTACGCCGATTTTATCGTCAACATGGCCAAATATCTGGAGGTTTCCTTCGTGATCGATGGACTTAAGCAGGTCTATATCCAGACCTCCTATTCTTTTTACTTTAACCTGTTTCAGTGTGTAATCTTAATGCTAACCTATCCGCTGATCTGGATTTTCTTCAGAAAAAAAATCGGCCAGGTGATGCAGACCCATAACAAAGCATGGGGATATCTGTGGATTATCCCGATGGTCTACTACATTATCAGTTTGGCATTCGGGGCGATGAAGGTCGAACTGATTGCCAATTGGCAGTTTTTGGTCTTTAATATGGTATCCTTTTTTGGTTTTTATCTGATCTATTATGTCGTCATTGAAATGTTAGAACAATCTCAGAAAAATATGATTTTAATGGAAAGTAATGAAACGATCAAACAGCAACTGTTGTTTCAGTCGGAATACTATAAAAAATTTGGCGAGTGCATTGAAGAAACCCGCAAAGGTGAACATGACCTGCGTCATCATCTTAATACCGTGTTGGGGTTAATCAAACAGCAGAATAGCCAGAAGGCGGAAAACTATCTTTGCCAACTGCTTGGCAATCGATTGAGTATTTCCGATGTGATCCACTGCTCTAATGATGCAGTTAATGCGATACTCGGTTATTACGCCAATATTTGTAAGCAGGAAGGGATTGATTTTACCATTGAAACAATGGTTCCCGAGGATTTGGCAATCGATCAAACGGATTTATGTGTCGTTTTTGGAAATGTTCTGGAAAATGCCTTAGAAGCCAGTCGGCTCATCACAGCGGGTAAAAAAACGATTAAACTGTCATCGCAAGTGATCGGTAATAAGTTATTTATTGCGGTTGACAATCGCTTCGCTGGAGAAATTCGCAAAAAGAACGGTGTAATTCTTTCGCAAAAAAGAGCTGAAGCCGCGGGCGTCGGGATCGTTTCGGTGATCGCGATTGCTAAAAAATATGATGGTGAGGCACGCTTTGAAACGGAAGATCAGTTATTTCGGGTATCAATTGTTCTAGCCAATATCAACCAGAAAAAGGTTAGTGAAATTCCAAACTCACCAGTTGCTCGGGGCATCAATAATAAGTCTTGTCAGGTAGAACATTAATCTCTATAATAAAATACAATGAAAAATCCGGCCGATTCAATATCCAGGGCGAAACGGTGAGTAGCAAGTAGATCGCCCGAAATATAAAAAACAGTTTAAAAGGGAGAATAAATGAGCTTTGAATTAATCCAGGAAATTCCATCACC
>JAHIQT010000133.1 GCA_018903255.1 Bacillota bacterium
CAGGAGATAGCATTTTCTAAAATAAATACATACGAAAATGGTGTTTTATCGGCGACAACTGCTTTTGGAAAAACAGTCATTGGAGCAAGACTGATTGCTGAGAAAAAATTACCGACACTGGTGCTTGTCCATACAAAAGAATTGGCAGTACAGTGGAAAGAACGACTCGAACAGTTTCTGGAAATTGATGAGAGTATTGAAGGGGCCAAAAATAAAGCATCCATCATTGGTCAACTCGGCGGCGGTAAAAAAATAATCAATGGTATCGTCGATGTTGCTATTATGCAGTCAATGTTTGAAAAAGACAAAAGCGTCAAAAAGTTTATTGACCAATACGGCTTAATTATTGTTGATGAATGCCATCATGTTTCAGCCGCAAATTTCACCAGAATTATTAGTTCCGCCAGCTCCAAATATGTATACGGTTTAACAGCGACTCCGGTGCGTAAAGATGGTCATCATCCGATTATTTTTATGCAGTGTGGGGCAATCAAGTATCAGGTAGATGCAAAAAAGGAAGCAAAACTGAGAAGTTTTGACCATTTTGTCGTACCGAGATTTACAACAACGCGAATGCCGGTTTACAGAGAAGAAAAAGCATGGCATATTACTGAGATTTATCAACATGTTTGTGAAAGTAACGACAGGAACAAACAGATTGTGAGCGACATCGAAGAAGCGATTGAAAAAGGTAGAAATCCTCTGGTTTTAACAGAAAGAACCAGCCATATCAAACAATTGGTTGAGCTTCTAAGTGGCAAAGCCGTAAATGTTATTGAATTATCAGGTAATTTAACGACGAAGAATAGAAAAAAAGCGGTGGAGAGTATCAGGGCAATTAAAAGTGGCGAAAAGTACGTGATCATCGCTACCGGAAAGCTAATCGGCGAAGGCTTTGATGATGCAAGATTAGACACTTTATTTATGGCCATGCCAATTGCATGGAAAGGGACGATTGCTCAATATGCCGGACGACTTCATCGGAATTATGAAGGTAAAAAGGAAGTGCTTATCTATGACTATGTTGATGTCCATATACCAGTGTTGGAACGAATGTATCATAAACGGTTAACGGCATACCGATCCTTAGGATACAGTGTAAAAACGGGTAGTAGTACAACCGATCTTGAGAGTGGTATTTTTGATGATTTGAATTATTTTGATTCTGTATTGAAAGACATTGAAAGTTCAAAGAAACATGTTTTAATTTCAAGTCCATATCTGCAGAAAAAGAAAATTGAAAATGTAAAAGACTTGCTTTTAAAAACATATTCATCTGGAATACGAGTAACCTTGTGCACCAATGAAATTGTGGCTTTCCCAGATAAACAAATGAATTATATCAAAGCGATTATTGAAGAAATAAGCGGAAAAGGAATTGATGTTATTCAGATAAAAAACAACCGATATCGGTTCATGATTATTGATAGTAGAATTGTCTGGTATGGAGGCATCGATATTCTGGGGAGATGCCTAAATGAGCAATCGTTAATTCGGATTGATAATGAGGCATTGGCAAATGAATTAACTGGTATTATTCATGAACACATCAGTCAATAGATTAAAAAACTTACTCACGGGTGGCATTGCATGACAATCGGTTGGAGATCACCTTGCCAGGGATGCTGTTGGATGAGGTTTCCAAAAAAAAATAGGCTTAGATAAGAAATTATATGAAGACAAAAAATGCTGATTGTCATTTTGTCTTTATCGTTCGTATTATGTATAATATAAACGAACGATAAAGACGAAAAGGTGCTTAAAATGACGGATAAAGAAATGATTCTGGACTCTCTAAAAAAGAATAACGGTGTGATCGAGACGAAACAATTTGCTGAGCGGGGGATTGATAATAAGGTATTCCGCCGATTAGAGCAAGAAGGAAAAATCGAGCGAATCAGCAAGGAATTTATATTGATGTAGAACAAATGGTGGATGATTATTTAATCATGCAGTATCGCTGTAAAAAAGGAATCTTTTCTCATGAAACGGCTTTATTTCTCCATGATTTATGCGATCGATCGCCGTTGAAACTGATGATGACCATTCCTACCGGTTATAATACCCGGTTGTTGAAAATGGATGATCACTATCAATTTTTTTATATGAAAAAAGAATTTCACGAAATTGGGAAAATGAGTGCCCAGTCGCCATACGGTCATACGATTGCAGTTTATGATAAAGAGCGAACCATCTGCGATTGCCTGAAGAAAAAGGATAAGCTGGACACCGATCTTGTTTTAACGGCAGTCCGGCAGTACATGCGTGATCCAGAGAGAGATTTTATTAAACTTCAGTCGTATGCCGTCCTGTCCAGTCTGTCTGCGGGCAGTCAAAAACAGCAAGTGGAAGCCGCTGCGCTTCCTCCCTGTCGCTTCGGCGGCGGGTTAGAGCCGTTAGTCGGATGAAAGCAAAGAACGGTTGATACCGTCCCTGCTTGCGGGTAAACGATTCGCATTAAGCTGATAACAGTTGGCAAGCCTGATTCATTCGTGAGTCCACTCTGGCTGGGGAGCTAGGGTGTTGTCGTGCAGAACCCCCTGGATTTATCCATGTGGAGTCTCAGATTGCCAACGCAATGAGGGCATTTTCCCACGCTCAGATGTGTTAGACCTACCCCAAAAGGTTAGCAGCAACAATAGACAAACTTATCAAATAGTAGTATAATATGCATATAATAAGGATGCTTTAATGCTATCAAATGAGGTGATTATGATGATTAATATCAAGCCGTCAGCAGCGATTCGCAAGAATTACAATGAGATTGCAGAACTTTGCAAGCAATCAGGGGAACCGGTGTATCTGACCAAAAACGGCGAGGGTGATCTCGTGGTGATGGATTTAGAAACCTTTGCCAAAAGGGAGAGCATGCTTCGCCTGCGGGAAAATCTGATCGCTGCCGAGGAAGGCCGAAACAGTGGGAAGCCGGGATATTCTGTCGACGAGGTATCGGTGATGATGAAGACTGCCCTTCAGGATGTATTAGATGGACACCGAAAGTAGGCAGTATGAAGTCATCATTTCAGATGAGGCGACCCAGATGCTACTGTCTCATGTGCGCTTTCTAGCCCAAGTCAGCGAATCGGCAGCGATACGATTAATCAACGCTTTTCAGGAAAACGCTTCGTCACTGTCTCAATTTCCACAGCGGAATCCCTGGTTGGTTGATCCACTTATTCCAAAGAGTAAATATCGTAAGTTATTATTGGAAAAGCGATATTTGCTTATTTACCAGGTCAAAGGAAGGTTGGTACATATTGATGCGGTGGTCGATACACGTCAGGAATATGGATGGCTACTATAGCTATCACATTCTTTCAAAGTAATGGGTCTAGCGGCAAAGAATCATTTCAAATGAAAGTAAAAAAATTAGGAAAGAAAAAAATAATATCCTCAATGTGTCCTATAAGTATGATAAAATGTTTTTAATATGTCATTTACCTGCTGATTCGTAATCAGTAGGTCGGGGGTTCGATTCCCCCCCCGCTAGCTCCAGTAAGAATACTATGAGAGAGCCGTATTGGTTCTCTTTTTTCTTGTCTGGATGCGGCATTATTCTACACCAAGACTAACTTCATATAAATTTAAGCTCTTCTTTCGTTTTATAGAACATTATTTATTATAGAATTAAGAACAGTATAGAAAATGGAGGCTTAGAATGCGAAAATTATTTAATTGCAAAAGTTTTTCTATGATTTATCTTGTAATAATTGCTGGTTTATGGAGTAGTGTTTTAGTAATTGGCGGGAAAGTCGGACCCTATGCATGGTGGGGATTGATGGCGTTTGGGAGTATCGGAATTCTAACCGTATTCATCTGCATAATACAAATTACCCTGGGCAACTATATTTTCATTGAGGTTGAAGAAACCGGTACATATATTGTTCTAGGACATTTAAAAAACAATTCTATTCAAGTTGAACTTGGAGATCATATTATCGAAGGAATGGTTATCGCACAGGTAGGTAATACCGGCATGAGCAGCGAACCACATTTACATATTCATCATCAAAAACAAGATCCCTATGAAACACTGCTATTAGCAGAAGGATTACCGTTGTTTTTTCGTGACATTGAGGAATCTAGCATGCCGACAGGCGGAGGAGATATATTGATAAATGGGTTAGAGTTCCGGTTGGAGAAACGATCACGCCGATCTATTAAAAAAGAACCAATCACTAGACAGGTTGTGCAGCGGGGTGCAGAGGACCACCTTTCTAGTCACCCGGATCAGAATCGCTTAATCAATGATTCGGGGATCACAAATGCTTAATCCGCTTTCAGAGGCAGAACTGACGTGTTGTGCCAAACGGTGGCGAAATAAGCAGGCTATTCTCCATATTGCTTTAATGACAGAAAAACCATTTAAAAAGCAGTGGAATAGCAAAATGGAAGTCTGGACAAAAAACGGAATCAGAAACATCAAATAAACCATGAGGTGATGCAAATGAAAACCGGACGGTTCATTTATAATTTGAATTATCCTAGTTATGAAAAAGAATGTTGTGAAATTGAGGTGCGCTCTCTTTTTAAGTTCGATTTGAAAGAAAAAGTCTTTTTTGCAAGCAGAAAAGTTCATCCTTCCATCAGTCCATTTTTAAAAAGCAGGTTGGAAATTATATACGAGGCTGCCACGTTTTTAGAACTTGTAGAGTTGACTACGAAAGATAAGATAGCAGCATCAGATTTCATGGTTAAATATTTGGAATTGGGAATAGATGACCCGCACTTCAAGAAAAGACGAGAGTATTGCAAAGCAATAGGTCTTGTTATTGGGGGGCTTGCTTGTTATACTTCACCTAAAATTTTATTTGGAATTACTTTTTATAAGGGGAACTGGTACTTTGGAAAATTAACAGAGAGAAGCCTTTATTGGAAAAAGCACAATAAGAAACCGAATTCGTATTCTAGTTCTATCGGTCTAAGTACTGCTAAAGTTCTTATAAATATTGCGGGGAATGGCGATACATCCAAACGACTAATCGATCCATGTTGTGGTGTCGGGACTGTATTATTAGAAGGTATTTGGGCAGGATATGATATTATAGGGTGTGAAATAAATAGTAAAACGGCTGAAAATGCACGAAAAAACTTGAGACATTTTAATTATGAAGCAAAGGTTATTACTGGAGATATTGAGGATATAGATGATCGTTTTGATGCTGCCATTGTAGATCTTCCATATGGTAATTTCAGCCTTAAAAATGATGAAAATCAATTAAAAATCATTAGGAATGCGATAAGAATTTCAAAAAAAATCGTGTTGGTTTCATC
>JAHIQT010000134.1 GCA_018903255.1 Bacillota bacterium
GTTTTCACCCGTATCTCGGTAGCTTTCAAGCCGACTTGTATCCAAATAGGTGTCGGTTTTGGTTAAAACATCATATTTTCCAGTCGCCTCAACCACCGGCTTGTTTTGCGGAAATATCATTGCTGGCAGGGTTAATACAAAAACTAGCGTGATCATCGCTAATGCCTTTAACGAAATACGCACAGGGTTATACGCACCTTGGTCTTCGGTTTTTTTGATCAGATTAACGACTCCAATTACTGCTAATAACAACCACAAAAAAGCCAGTCCATAATAGCGAAAACTCCAGTCAATGATCGATACAACCGTAAGTAGTGTGAATCCTGCGAATAGCACAATTCTGATCACGCTTCTTTCTTTGACGTGATTTGATTTCGTAATCATACAGAATGTCGCAAGTGCAATTTCAACAAAAACAGCTATTAAGAGTATCGCTACACCCATTCTTTCGTTCCTCGGTCACTGGCTCTTTTGGGGTAGATACTTTTTAAGCCTTCGTAAAATAAGTGCGCATTTAAGATAACCCCTTTGTGCTTTTCACCCTCGATAATACAATGCTTAATATTTGGCAGCTGGTCCTTGTACTCGGCAATATTAGTTTCCCATATCTCGTCTTTACTTCCAATTATTTGGAAGATCGGGATCTCAAGCTTAATATCACTCGAAATTGCACTATTATTTTGATCAAGTGTGGATGCATTTTGCAGCATCATGCTCGTCAGCATTTTTTTGTCAGTGTGGTTGATAGCGTTAACAAAGTATTTCGTCAGCTCGCTACTATTTTTTAAATCATAAACCTTTTCGAAGTCTGGATATTCCGCCGCAAGCTTGCCCAGATTTTTTTTGTAAAAGCTCCTGGTAATCTGCTCCAATAGATTTGTCCGATATAAGAATCCCTGAATCCCCTTAACGCTCTTTAATGAAGGTGATGAGGCCATTAAAATCACCTCATCTATTCTTTCATCTAAACCAGCTAATTCAATTGCTATTGGCCCGCCATAGGATATCCCAATCGCCGTAATTTTTTCATTGTGGTCTATCTTATCGAGTAACGCTTTCATATCTTCGGCGTGATCCTTTATTGTAAGTTTTTGCGTAAGCGGACTACTTAAGCCTTCCCCTCGCCGGTCAGGCAAAATGACCGTTGTAAAAAAACCTTGTTCGATTAGCCACTTAGAGGGCCTCAGAAGCATGGTATGGTTTCCGCCTGAACCGCCGCCATGGATATAAATCGCCGTTTTCCCCGGTTCTTGAGTGGAAATGATCCGTGTGTATAGTTTGATGCTGTTGTCAATTTCGTAATAATCTAATTGTTCCGTTATTTTTTTGCTGTTCGTTAGTGTTAAGCTCATGATTCTTCCCTGCTTTCATTTTAGGTTTTTAGAACAAGCCCCTTCTTCATTGAATAGGAGCATCATAGAAGTTGGTCTCAATGCATACTTTCAACAAGAAAATCGATAATTCCCGTTAAAACGGTTATTATATCCTCATCCTCATGATAGTCATAAAACTCTAAATTACTGATACTGATTACGGTTACATAGGCCGCTGTTTTGCTGTTTAAATCCTTACGAAATTCTTTTTTTTCAATATAGGCATCAATGACCCCTTTAAAGACTTGCAAGGATTTTGGCATCTCTATTTTTAGAATTTCCTTTTTAATGTGTTGTGGACACTGACTGAGAAATTCCCGCTTCAAGCGGGCCATTTGATCGTTTGAAAGTTCCAATTTTTTTAAAGCCATAATATATTCCATCATGTATTCTTTAAAACTGATCAATGGGATCCTTTTTTTTATGCTCTCAAAGATCTCTAACTTTGTATCACCAACCTCAGTAAATAAGTAAATATACAAATCATCTTTGTTCTCAAAATACTGATAGAAGCTTCCTTTGGGAATTTCGGCTGCCCGAACGATTCGATCAATGGTGACATTGCTATAATGCAATTTTGAAAATTGATCAATAGCGGCGGCAATAATCTTTTGTCGCTTTTCATTTGGCAGGTTAAAAAATGTATCTTTAGGCATCGGGTTCTCTCCTTAACGCATCATGACCAAAAGTCACATGACTATTGGTCATATTATCGCATACATTTCATTTCGTGTCAATAGCTCCTCTGGAATTTGACTAACATCTTCATCAGTACAGGCCTCTCCTATTTTTAGAAACTTCTACAATAACGCGTAAATACTTGACATGACCATGTGGTCATGTTATCATGTGACCACCTAGTCATATTGGAGGTGATAACACTGCCAAAGCAAACTTTTTTTAATCTGGATGTAAAAAAAAGAAAAACCATAGAAATGTTTGCACTAGAAGAATTTTCGACCCATTCTTTTAATGAAGCATCCGTTAATACGATTATTAAAAAATCTAAGATATCAAAGGGAAGTCTTTATCAATACTTTGACGATAAAGTCGATCTGTATTTGTACCTGATCGAAATCTCTGCTCAAGTGAAACTGGAATTTTTAAAAAATTGTGAGCCGAACACAAAATTTGATGATTTCTTTGAAGGGTTTACTCAACTAATGATCAAGGGTTCTGAGTTTGATTTATGCAACCCTTTACATAGTAAACTGCTTTA